>NZ_JBHYJA010000050.1:0-83335 GCF_042740355.1 Streptomyces sp. NPDC059010 | reverse complement strand
CACACACACCTCCCCCAACCGCCCGCGCGCCGCCGTCGTCACTCCCCCGCCGCGCTGCGCGCGGGTCCCGTCCGGCACCAGCGCACCGATCGCGACCGTCACCAGACCGCTGACCAGCAGGTTCGTCAGATCGCCGCCGGTGCCCCGCATGCTGAACCGCAGCAGCCGCAGCGGGCTCAGCGCGCGGTCCGGCAGCGGACGGTAGAACATCACCGCACGCGGCTCGAACTCCTCCGCGTTGGCTTTCTCGATCGGCGTCTCACGCCCGGTCGCCGGATGCACGCAGACATAGCCGCCACGCCGCCACAGCAGGGCCACCGGAGCACCGGACAGCGCCCGGTGGCCGACGAGCGGTCCGATGTTGTCCCGCCACCACCGCCCGTCCAGCCGGACCGCCCTGGTGCGCACCCGCGAGGCGATGGCGACCCGCTCCACCGGGTCGATCCGGTCGCTCTCGGTGCCGCTCTGCGCGGGCTCGGCCAGCGTGATCCCGGCCGCCTCGGCGACCAGCTTGCAGGCCGCGTAACTGGCGTCCGCGTCGGCAGCCGTCGTCCGCTTGTCGCTGCGCTTGCCGATGGACGCCAGCAGCGTCCGGTCGGCCTGGGCACGCACCGCCTCGCCGGCCTTGATGCCCTCGGCCGTGCGGTTCTCGTGGGTGCGCTCCAGCTGCTCGATCCAGCGGTCCAGCGTGGTCAGCAGGCGGTACTGCTGGTCGACCATCGACTGCCAGACCGCAGGGTCCATCAGCAGGTCGGCGGCCGCCTCCGCGCCGTACAGCGAGCCGTACTGCACGCTGCCCGGCGGCACCTGCATCCAGAAGACGTCGTCGTCGGTGACCTCGGCCGCCCGCTCGGTGGCCATCGGCGCCTGGAAGAGGATGGTCAGGCTGCGGCCCACGCCCAGGGCGAGGGCGTACTCCAGGGGGCTGGTCTGCGGCGGGACGTACTGCGGGTTGCCGTACTCGTCGTAGGACCAGGTCTGGGTGTTCGCGGGCTGGTACAGCTCGCGCAGCCCGATGCGGTGTACGACGCAGTCCCTGAGCGGGCGGGCCACCAGCGTGTGCTGCGGTCCCGGGACCGGGCCGAGCAGCAGCGTGCCCGCCTCCAGCCGGCCGAGGTGGTGCCAGTGGCCCTGCTGGCCGGCGTCGACCGCGAACAGGTCCACCGCGCCGGACGCGACCAGCCACAGCACCTGCGGGCCTTCGAGGTCCAGGCGGTTGAAACCGGCGCAGTCGATGCGCGTGCCCATCTGCCCGAGCGCGTTGAGGACGAGGTCACCCTCGTGGACGGCAGTCATCTCACCGCTCCTTGACCAGTGCCGCGTAGGCTCCGCCGCGCGCCACCAGCTCCTCGTGCCGCCCGCGTTCCACGATCGTGCCGTGCTGGAGTACGACGATCTCGTCGCTGTCGCGCACGGTGCTGAGCCGGTGTGCGATCACCACACAGGCACAGCCGCGCTTGCGCAGGTTGTCCATCACGACCTGCTCGGTCTCCGCGTCCAGCGCGCTCGTCACCTCGTCGAGGACCAGGATGCTGGGGCGGCGCACCAGCGCGCGTGCGATCTCCAGGCGCTGGCGCTGCCCGCCGGAGAAGTTGCGGCCGTCCTGCTCGACCCTGCTGTGGATGCCGCCGGGGCGGCGCATCACCATGTCGTACAGCGCGGCGTCGCGCAGCGCGTCCTCCACGGCGTCGTCTGGGATGGACGGGTCCCACAGCGCCACGTTGTCGCGGACGGTGCCCTCGAAGAGGAACACCTCCTGGTCGACGAAGGAGACGGAGGACGCGAGCGCGCCGCGCGGGATGTCCTCGATGCGCTGGTCGTCGATGCGGATGACGCCCTCCCAGGGGGAGTACAGACCCGAGATCAGCCGGGAGACCGTCGACTTGCCGCTGCCCGAGCCGCCGACCAGCGCCACCTGCTGGCCCGGGCCGACCGTCAGGTCGAAGCCGGTGAGCAGGGGCTTGTCGAGGGGGCTGTAGCCGAAGGTGATGTTCTGGAGCTCGACGTGGCCGTGCAGGCGGCGGGTGGACTCGCCGGTGCCGGGGCGGCCGTAGAGCGGGTCCGCCTCGAAGTTCTCCACGTCCTTCAGCCGGGCCACGTCCGCGGCGAAGTCCTGGATGCGGCCCGCGACGCCGTTGAGGCGGGTGATCGGCGCGGTGAACCGGGTGACCAGGGCCTGGAAGGCGACCAGCAGGCCGACGGATATCCCGCCCTCGATCGCGCGCATGCCGCCTATCCAGAGGATGAGGGCACTGTTGAGCGAGGCGAGCATGGGGGCGACCACGCCCAGCCAGGCGCTCGGCACGCCGAGGCGCTGCTGCTCCTCCAGCGTGGTGGCGTGCTGACCGGCCCACTTGCGGAAGTAGCCGTCCTCGCCGCCGGTCGCCTTCATCGTCTCGATCAGCTGAAGCCCGGTGTAGGCGGTGTTGGTGAGCCGGGCGTTGTCCGCGCGCAGCTTGGCGGTGCGGGTGGCGCGCAGCCGGATGACGACGCGCATCGCGACGACGTTCAGCAGGGCGACGCCGATGCCGACGAACGTGAGCTGCGGATCGTAGGTGTACAGGAGGATCGCGTACAGGACGACGACCACCGCGTCCACGCCCGCCGCCGCGAGGTCACGGGCCAGGGTCTCGGCGACCGCGTCGTTCGACTGGAGCCGCTGCACCAGGTCGGCCGGGCTGCGCTGGGAGAAGAAGGTCACCGGCAGCCGCAGCAGATGCCGCAGGAAGCGGGCGCTGGACAGGGTCGAGGAGATGATGCGGCCCCGCAGCAGGTTCGCCTGCTGCAGCCAGGTCAGCACCACCGTGAGCGCGACACAGGTCCCCATCGACGCGAACAGCACGCCCAGCAGGGAGGTCTGGCCGCCGATGAGGAACATGTCGATATAGGTGCGGCTCAGCGCGGGCACCGCCGCGCCGACCAGCACCAGCAGGAGGCTCGCCAGGACGGCGGCCGGCATCGTGCCGGCGGTGCCGCGCAGCCGGGCCGGCATCGCGCCGAGCACGCCCGGCTTGCGGCCGCCCCTGGAGAAGTCCTCGCCGGGCTCCATGACCAGGACGACGCCGGTGAAGCTGCCGTCGAAGTCCTCCATCGGCACGAAGCGACGGCCCTTGGCGGGGTCGTTGATGTACACGCCCCGGCGGCCGAAGCGGCGGCCCATGCCGTCGTAGACGACGTAGTGGTTGAACTCCCAGAACAGCACGGCCGGCGTCTTCACCTCGGCGAGGGCGGCCGTGTCCATCTGCATGCCCTTGGCGGTCAGGCCGTAGCTGCGCGCCGCCTTGAGCAGATTGCTGGCGCGCGAGCCGTCCCGGGAGACACCGCACGCGATGCGCAGCTCCTCCAGCGGGACATGGCGGCCGTAGTGGCCGAGCACCATCGCGAGGGAGGCGGCGCCGCACTCCACGGCCTCCATCTGGAGCACGGTGGGCGTGCGGACGGTCTTCACCCTGCCCTTGGGCACGGGACGCTTCGGCGGGGCGGCGCGACGCCTGCTCCGCGTCTCCTGCGCGGCGCTCACGGCAGCAGCCAATCGACGGGACGCTGGTCGGCCAGCCGGATCGAGGCCTCCGCCATGGTCATGGAGTTCAGCGAGAACGGCGGTCCGTCCGCGGACGACCACTCGTAGCCGCTTTCCGTGCCGGCCTTCCTGTCCAGCGCGACCAGTACGGCGACCGGCCGGCCGTCCTTGGTGAACTGCTCGCCCAGCTGGTTGTCGCCGAGGAACGCGGCGATCTGCTGCGCCGACTGCGCGGAGCGGTCCACGGACTTCACATGGCCGCGCAGGACGCCGTACTCCTGGGTCGGCACCGACTGGACGGTGAGGTCCACGGCCGCCTTGTCGGGGATGGACGCCGCGTTCTCGGCGGGCACGTACACCGTGGCGTACAGCGTGTCCTTGGTGTGGGCCACCTTCTCCACGGCGGCGACGTTCGCGCCGGTGGAGATGATCTGCCCGATGGTGGCGGCGAGCGCGGTGACCCGGCCCGCGGCGACCGTTCGGACGACCGTCTCGCCCTCGGCGGTACGGACCTTCAGCACGGGGGAGTTCGCCGGGAGCCGCTGGCCCTGCTTGGCGACGACCGAGGTGACCTGCCCGGCGACCGGGCTCTGCAGGATGTAGCTGCCCTGGCCGTGCGTGAGGATGGCGGGCGCGCCGACCGTGGAGGTGACCGAGCCGGTCATCGCCCACACGGACGCGGCGGCCATGACGACCACCGTCACGGAGAGGACCAGCCAGCCCTGGGGCCGGGCGAAGCGCACCGGAAGGTCGAGCTCCTCCGGTGACTGGAGCTTGGCGAGGGCCTGTTGGCGGAACTGCACGGAACTTCCCTCACCTGAGGATGAGCGGAGACCGGCGCGCGTGGGCCGGCCGTGGTGCGGGGCGGTGCCGGAACTGTTTTCCGGCACCCGAAGAGCCCCGGAGCCGGGGAACGGCTCCGGGACTCAGCGGTACAAAGGGCGCGATCAGAGACCAGCGACCAGACCGGAGACCGGGGCGGTGTTCAGGCCGGTGACACCCTCGACGGTGCCGACGGCGGTGTCGACCAGGCCGGAAACGGGGGCAATGCCGTTGACAGCGTCGAGGGCACCGTTCACGGCGTTGACCTGCAGGCCACCGGAGACGTTGTCAAGCTCGGCGTCGGAGATCTCGACGGTCGCAACCTGGGGGGTGGAGTTCATGATGGAACTTCCCTTCCTAATGGGTATTTCACAAGGGGGAGCGGCCCCCTCTGGGGACAGATGACGGCCGCGACCGCAGGCGCCAGACGCCCGTTTCCGGAAGCCGTTCACGGCCCCTGCGATGCGATGGATCAAAGCACGCTGCGGGTGCGGGCTTCCAATCAAACTTCGGCCTCACCAGGGCACTTTGGTCCCCGGGGCATCGATCCGTGCAGATGTGTGCACGTCTTGCCGGTGACTTCTTCACATGCGTCACAGCATCGGCTCGGACGAGCTGTTGCATCTGTTACAGCCCGCTCCGGCTGTCCCGGTGGCGAATCCGACACTCCCGTCCCAATGGCGTAACCGGCGGTAGTGGCTTGTGCAGAACCAGGGTCCCCGGTGACTTCGTTGAGTATTGAATGTGCGGATTCGTTGAAGCCGGGATTCAGTCAGGAGTTCACAACCGACCGCTACTGATCGGTAGCGGATCGTGTCGGTCCGAGTGCGTCACCCCAGGAGTGCGTACACCGTGCTCGCGCGGGCCGCGATCTCTCCCGACTCCTCGTCGGTCAGCGTGATGTCGGCGAAGGCCATCCGGCGGCCCAGCTTGGTGACGACCGCTTCGATCAGGACATCCGAACCCGTCACCGGGCGCTGGAACGACGTCGACTGCTGCACCGTCGTCATCGGCCCGTACGCCCCGCGCGCCGCCGACACGGCGATCACCGTCGCGGTGTCCGCGGCGGCCATCAGTGCCTGTCCCGACAGTGCGCCACCCTCCCGGGCCAGCCCGTCCGACCAGGGCAGACGCAGAATCGCGCGGTGATCGGCCACCGTCTCGACGGACAGGCCCAGCTGGAGCACCCAGGGGGCGAAGTTGGCGGAGAGGATCTTGTCGGCTTCGGCGGTGGTGATCGTCATATGGGGGATTGTTCCCGGCGCCGGCCCCTCGGACGCGGACCCTGGCCGAATCGGTGTCCCGACTCGGTTGCGGCCAAACGGAATTGAACGCCCCACTCGACCCGTGCGTACCAACTGCCAACCAGGCGCCCCGAACAGCTGCCGATCGAACGGCGGCACAGACCCCGTCCTCCAGGAGGTCGAGAAGTTTGAGTCACAAGCGAATCCCGAAGCGCAAGGCCGCGATAGCCGCGGGCAGCGTGGTGGCGCTCGGAGCGGCCGCGATCCTGTTGCCGAACGCCAACGCCTCCCAGGACGGCGCGTCGGACCAGGCCGCGGCCCCCAAGACCCTGAAGGCGGGGGACGCCTCCGACCTCGCCTCGCAGCTCGCGGGCATGCTCGGCGAGGCCTTCGCCGGTTCGTACTACGACGCCGAGAGCAAGCAGCTCGTCGTCAACGTCGTCCCCGGCGACAACAACAACGTGATCGTCCAGGCGAAGAAGGCCGGCGCGAAGGTCCGCGAGGTCGAGAACAGCCTCGCCGAGCTCAAGTCCGGCGCGCAGACCCTGAAGTCCGAGGCGACCATCCCGGGCACCGCGTGGGCCGTCGACCCCAGAACGAACAAGATCCTCGTCACCGCCGACAGCACCGTCACCGGCGACAACTGGGACCAGCTGGAGTCGACCGTCGACAGCCTCGGCTCGGGCATGGCGACCGTCAAGAAGTCGGCCGGCACCTTCAAGACCTTCCTCTCCGGCGGCGACGCCATCTTCGCCGGCGGCGCACGCTGCTCCGCGGGCTTCAACGTCACCGCGGGCGACGGCAGCCCCGCCTTCCTGACCGCGGGTCACTGCGGGGTCGCGGCCGAGCAGTGGTCCGACACCGAGGGCGGCCAGCCGATCGCCACCGTCGACCAGGCCACCTTCCCCGGTGACGGCGACTTCGCGCTGGTCAAGTACGACGACCCGGCAACCGAGGCACCCAGCGAGGTCAACCTCGGCCAGCAGACCCTCGCGATCAGCCAGGCCGCGGACGCCGAGGTCGGTCAGCAGGTCCTCCGCATGGGCAGCACCACCGGGCTGAACGACGGCCAGGTCACCGGGCTCGACGCCACCGTGAACTACCCCGAGGGCACGGTCACCGGGCTCATCCAGACCGACGTCTGTGCCGAGCCCGGCGACAGCGGCGGCTCCCTGTTCACCCAGGACGGCCTGGCGATCGGCCTCACCTCCGGCGGCAGCGGCGACTGCACGGCCGGCGGCGAGACCTTCTTCCAACCGGTGACCACCGCCCTGGAGGCGGTCGGCGCGACCCTCGGCGATGCCGCGGGCGGCGGCGCGGGTGCCGGTGACGAAGGCGGCGCCGGCGCTGGTGCCGGTGACGAGGCCGGTGCCGGTGGCGAAGCCGGTGCGGGCGATGAGGCCGGTGCGGGCGCGGGTGCCGGCGCTGGTGACGACGCCGGTGCTGGTGACGAGGCCGGTGCGGGCCAGGGCGCCGGTGCCGGTGATGAGGTCGGGAACGGCAACGCCGACGGCACGGGCAACGGCCTCGGCGAGATCGTCGGCAACGGCGTCGGGAACAACTGACGCCCTGACCTCGGCGCACGGATCCGAGTGATCCGGAACCGCCACACGGATCCGAGCGATCCGGACGAGAACACAGTCCGGCCCTCCGGCGGGAGGGCCGGACCGCTCCGTTTCAGGGCCGTGGGCCTCGCCCCCCACAACACGTCGGCCCCGTCAGCCCTGAGCCCGCAGCAACAACAGCGCCACGTCGTCGACCCGCTCCCGCACCGACGCACTGTGCTGGACCAGCAGGTCGGCCAGCTCGTCCAGAGGCCGCTCCCCGGCCTCCGTGAGCACCTTGCCCAGGTCGGCGAGCGCGTCCTCGATGTCGACCCCGGGCGACTCGATCAGTCCGTCGGTGTACAGGACGAGCACGGAGCCGGGCGTGAGGTCGACGTCGGTGGTCGGGTAGGCGGGCGAGCCGTCGATGCCGAGCAGCGGGCCGCCGGCGAGGTCGAGCACCCGCACCCGTCCGTCGGGCCGTCTCAGCAGGGGCGGAGGATGCCCGGCGCGGGCCATCACCGCCCGCCCGTGCTCCGGATCGAGGCGCAGATACAGACAGCTCGCGAACAGGTCCGCGCCGAGGTCGAGCAACAGCCGGTTGGTGCTGCGCATGACCTCCTCGGGCGCCTGGCCGACGGTCGTGTACGCCCGTACGGCGGTGCGGATCTGGCCCATCAGGCCGGCCGCGGTGACGTTGTGGCCCTGCACATCCCCGATCACCGCCGCCGTCAGGCCCTGCTCCGTAGGCACCAGGTCGTAGAAGTCGCCGCCGATCTCCATGCCCTGCGTGGCGGGCAGATAGCGCGCGGCGGCGTCGACGCCGGGCAGCTCCGGCAGCGAGTGGGGGAGCAGGGCGGACTGCAGGCCGTGCGCCAGCTGGTGCTTGGCGTCGTACAGCTGGGCCCGCTCCAGCGCCTGCGCGATCAGCCCGCCCAGACTGGTCAGGACCGCGCGCTCGTCCGCCGGGAAGGGATGCGGCTCGGCGTAGGCGAACACACAGGTGCCGACCGGCCGGCCGGAGGCGATCAGCGGCAGATACGCCCAGGCCGCGAAGCCGTCGGGGGTCGCGTGCCGGGCCGGATACAGGCGCTCCAGATCCTGCTGGGACTCGAAGAACGCGGGCACCCCGGTGGTGAGCGCATGGGCGCCCGGGGTCCGCTCCGTCATCGGCATCCCGTCGAACTGCTCGACGACCCGCGCCTCCGGATAGCCGCGGTGGCCCAGCACATGCAGTCGCCCCGCCCGCGATCCCAGGACGACCAGTGCCTGGCTGCCGACGGCCGGGACGATCTCGTCGGCGACCAGCTGCACCACGTCCTGCACTCCGGCCGCCTCGGTGAGCGCGCCGGCCAGGCTCAGCACCTGCGAGATGGTCACCAGCCGGGCCGGCGTGTCGCCCGACCGGGGCCCGCCGCGCCCCATCTCGGCCACCGCGCGGGCCCTGCTGATCCGCACGCTCAGGCCAGTCGTGCTCGGATACATCCGGAACGACAGCCAGTCGCCGGGCGGGCGCAGGGCCACGAACGACGTGGTCTGCTGGCTCATCAGCGCGGCCCGGTAACGGTCCTCGTACACCGGGTCGTTCAGCCAGGGCACCGACGCCCACAGCTGGTTGCCGAGCAGCCGGCTGGCCGGGACACCGATGAGCTCGGCCGCCACCGGGTTGGCGAAACTGACCCGGCCGTGCAGATCGAGCGAGCACAGCCCGTACGGCAGCCGCGCCACCATCCGCGCCGCCTCCACCGTGCCGAGCGTGCCGGCCGCGCCGCTGAACGCCGGGCCGGCCAGCAGATCGGGCTCGGGCAGCGGCGGACGGCTGTCCTCCATCGCGCGTTCCAGCCGCACCGCGAGCCGTCGGCAGGCGGCCGTCAGATGCTCCCGCTCCCGGTCCGACAGCTCCGGGGGATGCGAACCCGGCCAGGTCACGAAGATCGCGCCGTACGCGGTGGACTCGGTGGCCACCGGCAGCGCGGCCAGCGCGAACGGATAGGGCAGGACGACGGCGATCCGCGGGAAGCGGGCCGCCATGTCCTCCTCGCCCCGCACCCAGACCAGCCGCCGTTCACGCACCGACTCGGCCACCGGGATCGGCGCGCTCAGCCCCACCCGCTCCCACGGCGCCGCGAACGCCCTGGGCAGGCCCGCCATCACCGCCATCTCCAGTACGGGTTCGTCGGCGGCCAGCAGATACACGGCACCGGAGTGCGCGTGCACCTCGTCCATCATCGAGGCCAGCGCCAGCGACAGCAGCGGCCGACCGACCCGTGTCCGTGCGGACGCCGTTGCCTGGGCGGGCGTGTGCCCGTCGGACACGCCGACCACCTCCTCGCACGGGCGCGTCCCGAGGCGACCCGAGCCGCTCGCGCGCGCAGGGGTCCCAGGGCTCAAATCTGCCCCCTCACGCCTCTTCGCGCACGGCGAGCGCACAACTGGACCCGGCGGGCGTGTGCAGCGGCACAGGGGTATCCGCGGCATGGCGAGATCCGCCGCGTACCCCGTCGGCCCCGGAGCATGCCCCCGCAGTCGAAGCGCGAGGCAGCGTACGGGCGCCGCGCGTGCGCCCCCGCGCACCCTGATGGCCGATTCTTCGCGCCCGGTGGCGGTGCCGGACGCGAACAATGGGGCACGCGCTCTTCACCACGGAACCGGCGTACGGCGAATCGAAGGGACGGGAAGTGATCCGGGTGCTTCTGGTGCACGACGTGTGTCTGGTCAGGTCGGTCCTGGCGGATTGGCTGCGGCGGGAACCGGACCTCAGGGTGTTCGACGCCTCGTGGCAGAGCGCGGCGGGTCGGCTGCGATCCGTACGACCGGACGTCTGCGCGGCCGACCTCGACTGCACGGACACCTACGGCATCCCGCCCCTGGGCGACCTCTGCGTCCGCGAGCCGGGCCGCATCCCGCCACGGCTCCTCGTGCTGGCCGGCTCGCACAGACCGGGCCTGCTGAAGCGGGCCGCCGAGGCCGGTGCGCTCGGCTACGTGGACAAGGAGGGCTCGCCCGAGAACCTCGTGCACGGGATCCGGCGGGTCGCCGCGGGGGAACGTTTCATCGACGACTCGCTGGGCTTCGGTTTCCTCAAAGCCGCCGAGATGCCGCTGACCCGGCGGGAGCTGAGCGTGTTGTCACTCGCCGCCGAGGGAGCCTCGGTGGCGGAGATCGCGCGGAGTCTGCATCTGTCCCACGGGACGGTGCGCAACTACATGGCCGCCATCACCCGCAAGACCGGTGCCCGCAACCGCATCGACGCGATCCGGATCTCGCAGGGCGAGGGCTGGCTGTGACGGCACGGGCGTCCAGCCGCCCACGAGCTCCCGGTACGACGCCGAGCGGCGCAGCAGTTCGTCGTGGGTGCCGTACGCCGTGCGCCGCCCGTCCATCACCAGCACCCGGTCGGCGCGGCGGGCCGAGCTGATGCGGTGCGCGACGACCACCAGCGTGCCGCCCGGCCGGTCCGCGAAGGCCCGCTCCGCACGCTCCTCGGCCCTCGCGTCCAGATGGCAGGTCGCCTCGTCGAGCAGGGCGAGGGGCACCCGCGACAGATAGGCCCGCGTCAGCGCGACGAGCTGCCGCTCCCCGGCGGAGAGCGCCGCCGGATCGACCGGCGCGTCCGGCCCGCCGAGCGCATCGAGCAGCGGCAGCAGCCCCACGTCCTCGGCCGCGGCGAGCAGCTCCGCCTCTGGCACCGGGTCCGGCCGCAGCAGCCCGAGGTTCTCGGCGAGCGTGCCGGTGAACACGTACGCCTCCTGCGGGATGAGCACCCGCGACGCGGCGGCCTGCGGCCCGGGCACCGGGTGCCCGCACAGCCGGACCGTGCCGCGCCCCGGTTGCAGCAGCCCGGCGACCAGCGCGGTGAGCGTGGACTTCCCGATACCGCTCGGTCCGACGACGGCCAGGTGGGTGCCGGGCGGGAGGGTGAGGTCGAGGTCGTCGATGACGGGGGTGGCGGCGGGGCCGTAGGCGAAGGTGACGGAGGTGAGGGAGAGGGCGGGCGGGGTGGAGGGCGCTTCGGATGCCGACGCCGACACATGCACCGGGGCCGACGCCGACACCGACGGCGACGGCGACGCCGGGGAGGCTCCGGCTTCTGTACTTGCTCCGGCTTGAGTCGACTCACTCGCTTCGATCCCGGCCCCGGAGGACGCCTCGCGGGTCAGCCGTCGCAACACCACCGCCAGCCGTGAGCCGCTCGTGCCCAGGCCGTGGACCAGGTTGCGCAAGGCGGGCAGCAGGGACTGGGTGACGTAGGCGAGGGCACCCACCAGCGCGCCGGGGGTGACGCCGTGATCCAGGAGCCAGGGCGCGCAGGCGAGGAGCAGGACGATCGGGAGCTGGCCGCCGAGCGCGAGCGAGGCCACCCGCAGGACGCCCCAGTGGGCGAGGGAACACGCGGCTCGCTGCTCGGCGTCGACGCGGCGGCGCGTGGCGGCGGCGACCCGTTCCTCGGCCCCGGCCGCGGTGATGTCCCGCAGCCCCGGGCAGACGGCGCCGAGCCCGTCGGCCAGCGCCTCGTCGGCGACGAGGAACGCCTCCTGCCGACGGGCCAGCGGCCGCAGTGTCGCCGCGAACAGGCCCAGACCGGCGGCGAGCGGCGGCCCCACCACGAGCAGGAGCAGTGGGTCGAGCGACACCAGTCCCACGACGGCACCGGCCGCCGTGAACACGAACGAACGCGAGACCATCACCAGCCCGGCGAAGGTGTCCCGTGCGATCTCCACCTGCTGGGTCAGCCCGGACAGCGCCCCGGCGTCCGCCTCCCGCACCCCGCGCGCGACCACCCGCGTCACCAGCCGGTCCCGGAGCGGTTCGGTGAGGGCGGCGACCGCGCCGTACACCCGCACGGTGCCGTACGCCCCGACGAGCACCCCGAGTCCGGCCACCCCGAGCCAGACGAGCCCGGTGCCGGGGCGCCCGGCCAGGAACCCGTCGTCCAGGGCCCGGGCGAGCGCGTATCCGGTGAGGAAGGTCTGCCCGGTCTCCAGCACGGACCAGCCACCGAGCCGCAGCACGACCGCCCACCGGCCCCGCAGAAAGCGCAGGCCACGCCGGTGGACGCCCTCGCTCACGCCCTTGCTCATGGCTGCTTCCCGCCCGCTTCGGTCATGTTCTTCGTCATGGCCGCTTCCCACCCGGTTCGGTCGTGCGCTCGGTGATGGCGGCCCTCCGACCGCCTCGCTCGTGCCTCTGGTCATGGCCGCTCCCAGACCGCCCCCCGACCGCGTCTCGGTCGTGCGCTTGGTCATGGCGATCCCTCCGACCGCCGCGCTCGTGGCTTGTGACCATGGCGGCCATCGTCCGCCCCGATCACGCTCCCTCCCCGTCCGCGAACACCGCCCGGTACTCCGGCATCTCCCACAGCTCCGCGTGCCGTCCCACCGCCCGCACCCGCCCCCCGTCCAGCCAGGCCACCGCGTCCGCGCGGGCGGCCGTGGTGGCGCGGTGGGCGATCAGGAGGCGGGTGCCGTCGTGTTCGCCGCCGTTGACGAGGGTCGTGGTGATACGGGCCTCGGTCACCGTGTCGAGGCTGGAGAGGGCGTCGTCGAGGATCAGCAGGCGGCCGCCGTGGGCGAACGCCCGGGCGAGGCCGAGGCGTTGGGACTCCCCGCCGGAGTGCGGGGCGTCGACGACGGGGGTGGCGTACCCCTGGGGCAGACGGCGCACGAAGTCGTCGGCGTGGGCCGTGCGCGCCGCCTCCCGGACGCGGGCGGGGGAGGGCGACGGCAGGGCGAGGCCGATCTCCTCCTCGATGGTGCCGCCCAGCAGCGCGGGGCGTTCGAAGGCGTGGCCGACGGCCCGGCGCAGGGCGTGGTGGGTGAGGTCACGCAGTGGCACCCCGTCGAGCAGCACGTCTCCGGCGTCCGGCTCGGCCAGCCGTCCGGCGATCGCGGCGAGCAGCGACTTGCCGGCGCCGGACCGGCCCACCACGGCCAGCGTGGTCCCGCCGGGCACCACCAGGTCGACTCCGTCGAGTACCGTGCGCTCGCCGCGCCGGGCGGTCACCCCGCGCAGCTCCAGCCGGCCCGGTCCCGGCGGCAGTCCGCGTTCGCCGTAGCCGGGGGCGGGCTCCGCGAGGACCTCGTGCAGGCGCCCCGTGGCCGCGCGGGCCCGGGCCAGCCCGGCGAGGTGGGCGACCAGTACGCCGACCCCGGTGGCGAGGACCGCGTACCGGGAGGCCGCGAGCAGCTCGCCCACGCTCAGCCGGTGCCGGGCCAGCAGCACCCCGGCCACGGCGACGACGCCGAGCTGGAGCAGCGGCGCCACGGCCACCGACCGGCCCGCGGCCAGCCCCTGCACCCGCCACATCCGGTGCCCGGCCGCGGACAGTTCGGGCAACGGCCGCAGGATCCGTGCCGTCTCCCGGTCCGCCTTACCCGCCGCCTCGATGGTGCGGTGCCCGCGGACGGCCTCCGAGAGCGCCTGCGCGATCCGCCCCTGCGCCCGCTGGTAGCGCGCCACGCAGTCCCTGGTGTCACGGGCGAACGCCTTCAGCAGCAGGGCCAGGACCGGGGCCCCGGCCAGCAGTACGGCCGCCAGCCACGGGTCGATCAGTGCGAGGGCGACGATGCCGCCGATCGGCCCGGCGAGAGCGGCGAGCAGGGCCGCGCGGGCGGTGGGCGCCGTGCCGGCCTGGGCGGCGTTGCCGACGAGGCGGGCGACGAGGTCGCCGGGTCCGAAGCGGGCGGCGGCGCGCGGGCCGACGGCCAGGACATGCCCGGTCAGACGTCCGCGCAGCCAGGCGGTGGTGCGGGCGTCGACCGTGCCGCCCAGCACGGTCTCGCCCGCGTCGAGCAGGGCGAGCAGCACCACGATCGCGGCGCAGTACAGCACCCATCGGGTCGCCGGGGCCCGCGTCAGCAGCAGGTCCAGGGTGTGGCCCAGCGCGGCGGGCAGCAGCAGACCGGCGCCGGTCGCGGCGATGCTCACCAGGCACAGGGCAAGACAGCGGGCGGGGGCCGGACCGAGTGGCCCGGGCAGCGTCCTGACGGCATCGGTCATACGACTGCGCCCCTCAGACATACGGCTGTGCCCCTCAGAGCCGGTGAACTCGGAGTCGGTGAACAGACCTCGGTGTGCGGCGGACCGTGTGCAGGACCCCGGGCGGCCCCTCCCTCTGGGAGTGGACCGCCCGGAGTCATAGGCGCGCCGTGCTGGTCAGAGACAGAGCGTCAGGCTGGCCGCGCTGACGCAGGACAGCAGGCTCAGGGTGCTCGGGCCACCGCCTTCGGTGCGCTCTTCGGACTCCATCGCCTGCAGGTCGAGAAGTGCCATCTCGCATTCCTTCCTTCGGTGTCGTCCACCCGTGGGGACGGGGTTGGATCACGGCTCCGTCAGGTCGCGGAACCGTGCTGTGGGGGCCGCCCGAGCGGCGGCAGGAACGGCAGATGAGCGGTGGTCCGGTCACCGGGGGGCGTGTGCGCCGCGCCGAGCGCGAGCAGGCACCCTGCCGTTCCGGTGGCCAGGTCCATGGAGAGCCGCATCATCTGGTGTCCCGGGAAGGCCAGTTGGCCCTGGTAGTCCATCGCGAACCAGCCGAGCCCGGCGATCTGCCCGTCCAGCCGCTCGCGGGTCGCCCCGGGCGTGTCGGTGCGGGCGAGGTGCAGGATCATCCCGGCGCGGCCCTGGAAGAGACCCGGCTGGACGTAGAAGCGGCTGGTGGCGGCGGTCAGGATCCCGGCGCGGGCCCGCTCGAACTCCCCGTCGGGGTCGTCGGCATGACCGAGGTGGTCGTCCAGGACCATCCCGATGCCCGCGCTTCCGTCACCGAGGTACGGCAGCGTCCGCCAGCCCTCGTTCACCTCCAGCGAGCCGCCCGGATGCGTCACGCAGCACTCCAGATCCCGCCTGAGCGCGACCCCGGCCGCCTTCAACAGCCCCTGGTCGCCGGTCCGTTCGTACTGCCGCAGCAGGAACAGCGCGGGTCCGCTCGCACCCCGCAGCAGCCCGGACCGACGCCGTGCCGGGGTGTCCGCAGGCGGCTGCGCGAGTCGCCGTACGAGGATGTCGGCGGCCTCGGCGGCCCGGTGCCGTAACTCCGTCTCGCCGGTCGTGTCCGCCAACTGGGCCAGGACCAGGCCGAGTCCGGCCAGTCCGCCGTGCAGGTCGGAGGACAGGTTCTGCCAGCGCTCCTGGAGGATTCCCTCGACCAGGTCGAGGGCGCGCTGCCGGTGGCCGAGCCGGTCCAGGACGTGGGCGACGCCCGCGAGACCGTCGTACAGGCCGAGCGGTGTGCCCGTCGGGGGCGGTGCGGTGCGGGCCAGCAGCCAGCGCTCGCCCTCCTCGTAGCGCTCGGCGCCGACCGCGTCCAGCGCGTACAGGACACCCGCCGCACCGTGCGCGAGGCCGAGACCGCCGCCGTCGGAGAACTGGGTGATGTCGCCGGGGAAGAGCCGGTCGTCGCGCTCCGGGGTCGCCGAGGCGAGGAGCGCCTTCACCATGGAGTCCCGGCTGTACGGCCAGTCCCCGGGCGCCACGAAGGACGCCGCGCGCACCGGCATACCGCGCGTGATCTCCGCGACCGCCTCGTCCAGGAACTGCCGCGGTACGTCCGGGAATTCACGGGAGATCACCTCGGCCAGGTGGGCCGCCTTGCCCCGGTCGACCACGAACAGCGTGGTGACCGGCAGGAACAGGGCGAGCCGCAGACAGGCCAGCGCATAGCGGTCGACGTCGGCGCCGGTGCGGTCCGGCGGGGCGAAGAAGCCGGGGTGGGCGACCACCTGCCGGCCCTGCTCGGAGATCGGCGCCGCCGCCTCGAAGTCGAGCAGGGACACCGACTCCTCGTCGGGGCGGACCATGATGTTGAAGACATGCAGGTCGTTGAAGGCGATCCCGCGCGCGTGCACCGCCTCCACCGCGCGCTGAACCGCCCCGTGGATGCGCACCGCCCAGGCCGTGTACTCGGCCACCGCCTTCGGGTCGGGATCCGGAGTCAGCAGCGGATGCCGCTCCGCGAAGAACGAGTTCAGCGGGCGCCCCTCCAGGAAGTCCATGACGAGGAACCGGTGGTCGCCGAGCGTGAACCAGTCCCGCACCTCAGGCACCACCCCCGTCCCCGCCACCCGCTCCAGCGCGGCCTTCTCCCGCTCCAGACGCGTGATCGCGTCCGCCCCGTCGGCGGCCAGCCCCGCGTGCGGCCGCCCCTCCTTCAGCACGACCCGCCGCCCGTCCCGGGTGTCGGTGCCCGCGTACACCCCGCCGCCGTTGGAGAAGTGCAGCGCCTTCTCGATGCGGTACGGCAGTTCACCCACCGTCGTCGTGTTGCGTGCCGCCAGATGCGGCTCCAGGAACGCCGGCAGCGTCACCCACTCGGGCACCTGGAAGGACGGCGCCCGCCGGTCCGGCACCCGCTTGCCCGCACCGTCCAGCACCGCCGGCACCAGCGAGCCGCGCTCGTCGACGACGAAGGTGCGCGCGAACGCGCCGTACCGGACGTAGAGCGGGCCGTCGCCCCACCGCAGATCGGTGAGGATGTACGGCCCCTCGAAGCCTTCCAGGAGCCTGCCGAGCTCGCGCAGCACGACGTGCAGCTGCTCCTCGTCGGACGGGTAGAGCGTGACGAACTTGCCGCTGGAGTCACGGGCGGCGTACTTGGTGTTGCGCAGGTGCAGCAGCTGCGGGCCCGGCACGAACTTGAACGGGATGCGCCGCGGCACGCAGTAGTCCCAGACGATCGCCGCGATCCGCTCCGCGCCCTCCCGGGTGGCCGAGACATGGATCTTCCAGCCCTGCGCGGGGCCCGGCACCGGCGCCCCGTCCGCGCCGAGCGGCGTGAACGCCAGCCAGTCCCCGATCCGCGCAGCCTCCCAGCCCTCCGGCACCTCGCGCCGCGCCGCCTCGTAGTGGCGCTCGGTGTCCCGCGCCCCCACGGACATGCGTTCGGGTGTCTCGTAGAAGTGCCGGTCGGCGAGCGCGTACACCTCGTACCGCTTGTCCATGCGTCCCCCTCCATGACCCGACGCCGAGCCTTCCAGTGGCCGGACGGGCACGGACAGTCATGCCTGTCACGAGATCACCGTGCGGAACGCATGCGTCAAGAACTGTTCGGACGGTTTCGAGCGCGGTCCTCGTCGACGGTTCATCGAACCGTCACAGGGGCTGCGCACGTGGCCCACAAGCGCTGTAATGGCGGACGTGGTGAGTGAGGGTGCTGCGGGACGCAGGACGAGGCGTCCGCGCGCCGAGGGCGCACTGAAGGCGCTTTCCGTCGAGCCGGACTCGCCCGAACGGCTGCGCCGCGTCCTGGAGCAGGCCCTCGTCTTCGGCGGGGCCTCCTTCGCCGCCGTGTACACGCCGAGCGAGGACGGCGAGCTGCTGTGCCTGATCGAGGCCGTCGGCGTGCCCCGCACCCTGTACGGCCTGCGCGACGGCTACGCCCTGACCGGCCGCTCCCCGGTCGCCGACGCCCACCGCACCGGCCGGGCCGTGTGGCTGGCTCCGGCGCAGCTCGCCGACTCCGCCGAATCACGACGGGCGCCGTCGCGGGACTTCCACCTGGCCGCACTCCCCGCCCCCGGCGACGACGGCTGTCTGCTGGCCGTGAGCGAGAGCCCCGGCGGCTTCGGCACCGACGACCGCGCCTGCCTGGAGCTGGTCGCCGAGGCCGTCGCCTTCCCGGGCCGGCCCCCGGCCGCCGAGGGCGACGAACTGCCGGCCGGCGCGTTCAGCCTCGCCATGGACAGCGGCCGTGTCGAGGTCGGCGAGGACATCCTGGCGCTGTTCGGCCTCGGCCCGGCCGAGTTCGACGGCAAGGTCGAGACCCTGCTCGGCCTGACCGTCCCCGAGGACCTGCCGTCGCTGATGTCCGTCGTCGAGGCCGACCACATGTCCATCGGCGACCGTGAGCTGGAGTTCCGCGTCCTGCAGCCCTCCGGCCCGCCCAGATGGCTCAGGCTGCGCGGCCGCCTCGTGCCCGGCGGTGAGGGCCGGCCGGCCCGCCTGGTCGGCACCGTCGCCGACGCCTCCACGCTGCGCGCCGAGATCACCGACGTGGCCCGCGTCCAGCGCCTCGCCGCCGCCCTCGCCACCGCCGTCACCGTCCGGGACGTCAGCCACGCCGTCGTCACCGCCCTGCGCAAGCCGCTGCGGGCCGACCGCATCGCGCTCGCCGGACTGGAGGGCGACCGGCTCGTCGTCACCGTCCTCGACCCGCCCGAACCCGAGTCCTGGCCGGAGCTGTGGCGCCTGGAGTGGCGTACCGAGTGGCCCGACGCACCTGTGCGTGCCATGCCCACCCTCGCCGCCGCCCTGCGCGACGGCCGCGCCCAGATCTGGCCGGCCGGCACCCCGCTGGAACCCGCCCTAGCCGAGGTCGGACCCGGCGGCCTGGCCGTGCTGCCGCTGCCCGCCGGGGGCCGGATGGCCGGCGCCTGCCTGATCGGCTGGGACACCCCGCACGAGTTCGGCACCGACGAGCGCGCCCTGCTCACCGCCTCCGCAGGCCTGGCCGGCCAGGCCTTGATGCGCGCCCACGCCTTCGACGCCGAGCACGAACTCGTCGGCATGCTCCAACGCCAGCTGCTGCCGCGCCGGCTGCCCCGGCTGCCCGGCGCGGAGGCCGTCGCCCGCTATCTGCCGACCACGGCCGGACTGGAGGTCGGCGGCGACTGGTACGACGTGATCCCGCTGCACGACAACCATGTGGCCCTCGTCATCGGCGACGTACAGGGCCACAGCGCGGCCGCCGCCACCCTGATGGGCCAGATGCGCACCGCCCTGCGCGCCTACGCCGCCGAGGGACACCCGCCGGACGTGGTCGTCCACCACTCCAACCGCCTCCTCATGGACATGGAGACCGACCTCTTCGCCACCTGCTGCTACGTCGACGTCGACCTGGAGGAGGGCTCCGCCTGGTGCGTGCGCGCCGGCCACCTCCCGCCGGTGCTGCGTCACCCGGACGGCGGCACCGAGATCCCGGAGGTGGAGGGCGGCCCCCCGCTCGGCGTGCTGCGGCAGGCCGCCTTCCCGATGACCCCGCTACGGCTGCAGCCCGGCACCGTGGTCGCCCTCACCACCGACGGCCTGGTCGAGTCCGCCGACGCCGACATCGACGACGGCATGGACCGGCTCGCCCGGGAACTCGCCCGCTCCGACCCCGCCCACCTCGGCCTCGTCGCCGACGCCCTCCTGGTGGACGCCCGCCGCAGCGACGACATCGCCCTGCTCCTCATGCGCTACGACGGCATGGCCGTCCGCCCGCTGCGCGAGAGCTGGACGGTCTGGCGCGTTCCGGAGGCCGTCGGCCACGCCCGCCGCTTCACCCGCCGCACCCTGCGCGCCTGGGGCGTGCCGCCGCACGACATGGACGCCGTCCTGCTCGTCGTCTGCGAACTCGTCACCAACGCCCTCGTGCACACCGACGGCCGCGTCCGCCTCGACCTCACCCTCGTCGGCCGACGGATGCGCGTCGCCGTCGCCGACGCCTCACCCCGTACGCCGGTCAAGCCCACCAGCATCAGCTGGGAGGCCACCGGCGGCCGCGGCATCCTCCTGGTCGAGGCCATGTCGGCGTCCTGGGGGACGGTGCCGGTCAGTGGCGGAAAACAGGTGTGGAGCGAGATCGCGCTGGGCGAGTGAGGCCCGGTCCCGCACGGGTACGGCCGGATTTCGATGAACGCCCGGCGACCCGGCCGTTGTGAACAAGCCAACCCCAGCCCCGTCAAATCGGCCGGATCCGGGCTATGGTGAAGCAGATGAAGGCACTCGTGCTGTCCGGCGGCGCCGGTACGCGCCTGCGGCCGATCACGCACACTTCGGCCAAACAGCTCGTCCCGGTGGCCAACAAACCCGTCCTGTTCTATGGGCTGGAATCCATCGCCGAAGCCGGCATCAGCGAGGTCGGCGTGATCGTCGGCGACACCGCCGCGGAGATCCAGGACGCGGTCGGCGACGGCGCGAGATTCGGCCTCGACATCACCTACATCCCCCAGGAACGCCCGCTGGGACTGGCCCACGCCGTCCTCATCGCCCGGGACTACCTCGGCGACGACGACTTCGTGATGTACCTCGGCGACAACTTCATCGTCGGCGGCATCACCGACCTCGTCGACGAGTTCCGCGGCAACCGCCCCGACGCCCAGATCCTGCTCACCCGCGTCCAGGACCCGCGCGCCTTCGGTGTCGCCGAACTCGACGAACTCGGCCAGGTCGTCGGCCTGGAGGAGAAACCGGAACACCCCAAGAGCGACCTCGCCCTCGTCGGCGTCTATCTGTTCACGCCCGTCATCCACGACGCCGTCCGCGCCATCGAGCCGTCCTGGCGCGGCGAGCTGGAGATCACCCACGCCATCCAGCACCTGATCGACGCCCGCGCCGACGTGCGCTGCACGGTCATCAAGGGCTACTGGAAGGACACCGGGAACGTCGCCGACATGCTGGAAGTGAACCGGACCGTCCTGGAGGGCCTCGCACGCCGTATCGACGGCGACGTGGACGACGCCTCGGAGACCGTGGGCCGCGTGGTCGTGGAGAAGGGGGCGCGCATCGTCAACTCGCGCATCGTCGGCCCCGCCCTCGTCGGCGCCGGGACCGTCGTCGAGGACTCCTACGTCGGCCCCTTCACCTCCATCGCGGAGAACTGCCGTGTCACCGACAGCGAGTTGGAGTTCTCCATCGTCCTGCGGGACTCCTCGATCCACGGCGTGGGCCGCATCGAGTCCTCCCTCATCGGCCGGCACGCCGAGGTCACCCCCGCGACCGGCGTCCCCAGCGCCCACCGGCTCGTCCTCGGAGACCACAGCAAGGTGCGGATCCACACATGAACCTCCTCGTCACCGGCGCCGCCGGCTTCATCGGCTCGACATACGTCCGCACCCTCCTCGCCCGCGACACACCGGACGCGCCCGACGGGCCGCACATCACGGTGCTGGACAAGCTCACCTACGCCGGCACCCTGGACAACCTCGAACTCGACCACCCACGGCTGGAGTTCGCCCACGGGGACATCCGGGACGCCGAACTCGTCGACAAGCTGATGGCCGAGGCCGACCAGGTCGTGCACTTCGCCGCCGAGTCCCATGTGGACCGCTCGATAGCGGGCGCCGGCGACTTCGTCCTCACCAACGTGGTCGGCACCCAGACCCTGCTGGACGCGGCCCTGCGCTACCGCGTCGAACCCTTCGTGCACATATCGACGGACGAGGTCTACGGCTCGATAGGGGCGGGTGCGGCCACCGAGGAGGACATCCTGCGGCCCAGCTCGCCGTACTCCGCCTCGAAGGCATCCTCCGACCTGCTCGCCCTGTCCTACCACCGCACCCACGGCCTGGACGTCCGCGTCACGCGCTGCTCCAACAACTACGGCCCGCACCAGTTCCCCGAGAAGGTCGTCCCGCTGTTCATCACCAACCTGCTCGACGGCGAGCGGGTCCCCCTCTACGGCGAGGGCCTCAACGTCCGTGACTGGCTGCACGTCGACGACCACTGCCACGGCGTCGAACTCGTCCGCACCCAGGGCCGCCCCGGCGAGATCTACAACATCGGCGGCGGCACCGAGCTCAGCAACAAGGACCTCACCGAGCTGCTGCTGACGGCCTGCGGCGCGGGCTGGGAGCGGGTGCGGCACGTCGAGGACCGCAAGGGCCACGACCTGCGCTACTCCGTCGACTGGACCAAGGCCCGCACCGAACTCGGCTACCGCCCCCGCCACGACTTCGCCTCGGGCCTCGCCGCCACCGTCGCCTGGTACCGCGACCACCGCGCCTGGTGGGAACCCCTCAAACGCCGCGTCGGCGAGGAGCACGGATGAAGTGGCTGGTCACCGGCGCGGGCGGCATGCTCGGCCACGACACGGTCGCGGAACTCCACGCCCGCGGCGAACGGGTGACCGGCCTCGACCATGCCGCCCTCGACATCACCAGCCCCTCGTCCGTCGACCACGCCCTCGCCGCACAGCACCCGGACGTGGTCGTCAACTGCGCCGCGTACACGGCCGTGGACGACGCCGAGAAGAACGAGGAACGGGCCCTGCGCGTCAACGGCGACGGCCCCCGCCTCCTCGCCCGCGCCTGCGCCGCCCACGGGGCGCGCCTGATCCATGTCTCCACCGACTACGTCTTCGCCGGGGACGCCCGGACCCCGTACTCCGAGGACGATCCCCCCGGCCCCCGCACCGCCTACGGCCGCACCAAACTGGCAGGGGAGCGGGGCGTACTGGACGAACTCCCGGCCGCGAGCGCCATCATGCGCGTCGCCTGGCTCTACGGCGCCCACGGCCGCAGTTTCGTCCGCACGATGATCGAGCTGGAGACGAGCCGCACCACCGTCGACGTCGTGGACGACCAGCACGGCCAGCCCACCTGGACCGCCGACGTCGCCACGACGATCGCCGACCTCGGCCCGCGCGTCGGCGCCGACGCGTCGGGCGTCCTGCACGCCACCAACTCCGGCGAGGCCACCTGGTACGACCTGGCCCGCGAGGTGTTCCGGCTGCTCGGCGCCGACCCCGACCGGGTGCGGCCCGTCACCAGTGAGGCCTTCCCGCGGCCCGCGCCCCGCCCCGCGTACACGGTCCTCGCGCACCGCCGCCGGCAGGAGCTCGGCCTCGCGCGGGCCCGCGACTGGCGCACCGCCCTGCACGAAGCACTGCCCCGGATCCGCAAGGAGACCCTTCGTGAAACGCCATGAGTTCCTGAAGGAACTGCACAAGGTCAGCGGCAACCGCAACTACCTGGAGATCGGCGTCAACGACGGCCGCAGCCTGCGCCTCTCCCGCGTCCCCACCATCGCCGTCGACCCCGCCTTCAAGGTCGTCACGGAGTTCCGCTGCGATGTCCACCTGGTCAGGGCCACCAGCGACGACTTCTTCGCCCGGGACAGGCCGCTGATCCATCTCAAGGGCGGCCGGCATCCGCTGCGCAATCTGCGCCGGGGGCGCGGTCCGCTCGCGTACTGGCGCCGGACGGTTCTCGACCTGTCGTTCATCGACGGGATGCATCTGTTCGAGTACGCGCTGCGGGACTTCATGAACATCGAGCGGCACTCCGACTGGACGAGCGTGATCGTCTTCGACGACATGCTGCCGCGCAACGTGGATGAGGCGGCGCGGGACCGGCACACCGGGGCGTGGACCGGGGACGTGTACAAGCTCGCCGAGATCCTCGGTCGCTATCGGCCGGATCTGGTGACGGTGCTGGTCGACACCCAGCCCACCGGGCAGCTCGTGGTGTTCGGTGCCGATCCTCGCAGCACGGTGCTGCGGGAGCGGTACGACGAGATCGTGGCCGAGTACGAGGTGCCCGATCCGCAGAAGGTGCCCGAGACGATTCTCGACCGGGCGGGGGCGGTGGCACCCGAGGCGCTGCTAGGGGCGGGTTTCTGGCGGCCGTTGGCGCGGGCGCGGACGTTGCGGATCGGGAGGTCGCGAGGGTGGGAGGCGTTGCGTACGGCTGTCGAAGGCGTGGGGCATGGCCGAACCCGGCTTCAGGCCTGACCGGCTCGCAACCGGTCGTAGTGCGCCGTGCAGGCCTCGTACGTCGGGAGCAGCCCGGCCTCTCGTGTCTCCGCCAGCGACGGGGCCCGCGCGTCCTTCGGGGACAGAAGGGGTGTGATGTCCTCGGGCCAGGTGATGCCCAGCTCGGGGTCGAGCGGGTCCACCCCGTGTTCCCGCTCCGGCGCGTAGGCCGTCGAGCACAGGTAGGTCACCGTGGCGTCGTCCGTCAGGGCCATGAAGGCGTGGCCCAGGCCCTCCGCCAGGAACAGGGCGTGGTGGCTGTCGTCGTCGAGGCGCAGGGCCTCCCAGCGGGCGAAGGTGGGGGAGCCGACGCGGAGGTCCACGACCACGTCGAGGATGGCGCCGCGCAGGCAGGTCACGTACTTGGCCTGGCCGGGCGGCACGTCCGAGAAGTGCACGCCGCGCAGGACGCCCCAGCGGGAGACGGAGCAGTTGGCCTGGGCGAGGGACAGGTCGTAGCCGGTGGCCTCGCGGAACTCCGCGCCGCGGTACCACTCGTGGAACCTGCCCCGGTCGTCCGGGAAGACCTTGGGCTCCAGCGCCCAGGCGCCTTCGATGCCGAGGGACCGCATGACGTCACCTCCGCCGGGCCCGGGCGCGGAGCCGGGTCGCCGTGCGGCCCAGGGTCGTACCGAGTCGGCGTCGTGCCCTGCGCACGAGGTGTCGTAGGGCACCGGCGCGGGGCTGGCGCACCACGCGCACTCCGCCGACGCCCGTGCGCAGGGCCAGGGGCAGCGCCAGGAAGCGGGGCCGGGGTCCGGGGGCGCCGAGTGCCACTCGCCAGGTCGCTCGCCTCAGGTCGGCCAGGGGCACCTCCGCCTCCAGCAGGGCTCCGTCCTCGTGCGGGGACAGCTTGGCGGGCACGTCCTGGGCGATGCCGGAGGAGGTGAGCCGGAGTGTCACCTCGGTGCCCGCGGCGGGGACGTGCAGCGGGAGTGGGGCGCGCAGCCGGTCGCCGGTGAGCGTGACGTCGTCCGGAGTGAGGGCGCCCAGGCCGACGCGGTGGGTCGCGCGGTCGACGTCCAGGGCGAGATGGGCGTGCGGTGCGGTCCAGTACGGCAGGACCACGTGGCCGCCAGCCAGACCGGCGTGGGGCGAGGGCCGGTCCTGCAGCGGAGCGGGGCCGAGGCGGCACTCCTTGGTCCAGCCGCCCAGCTTGACGCGCACGAGGGCGTCCCACAGGCCGGCGCGGGTGAGGGTGGCCGGGTCCACGGTCGCGGTCGCGCGCAGCACCAGGTGGACCTGGCCGTCGGAGCCGGGTTCCGGCACCCGCTCCCGGGCGAACTCCACCTGCTGGAAGTACTGGGCGGCACTGGCGCGCTCGCGCAGCAGCAGGTCGGCGGTGGCCTTGTCGAACCGGGCCACGGTGTCGGCGCCTACCCAGGCGATGGCCGCGGCCAGGTCCCCGGGCGGGCCGTCGAGCGGTGTACGGGCCGCGTCGGCGGCGAACGTCATCGGCTCACCGGCGGACGTGTACTCGGCGGTCAGACCGATCCGCAGCCTGCCGTCCTGCCACGCCACTCCCTCGGGAACGGCCGTGAGGGCGATACCGGCCTCCCACTCGGCGAAGGCCTCGACGTCGTCGTACCGGTCCGCCGTGAGCAGCGCGGCCACGACCTGCTGCGTCGGCTGCAGTCCGGCCGCCACGCCGGGCCCGAAGCGCTCCACGACGACCTGGTGGATCTCCGCGAACACCTCCCGGCGCCAGTCCGCCGGCATCGCGAGGAAACGCCGTCCGCGCATCCGCTCGACCATCTCCACGCGCAGCCACCGCCGGAACAGCCGGTCACGCAGCGGGCCCGGTTCGGTGTACCGCTCGACGACGTCCAGGGCCTCCCGGAGGTTCTTGAAGTAGCCGCCCGGGTCGAAGCGCTGGAAACCGGCGTTCGAGGCGTCGTCGCGCCGGACGTGGTAGTAGCAGACGTAGTCGCTGAGCACCGAGACGCTGGCCGCGCGCAGGTACGCCTCCGTGACGAAGACGTGGTCCTCCAGCCGCCGTCTGCCCTCGGGGAAGCGCAGGCCGATGTCGTCGAGGAAGGCGCGGCGGAACATCTTGTGCGGGGTGAGGCTGTCGATCAGTGGCGCGTTCTCGACGGTGGCATGCGGGTGGTTGCGGCGGAACAGTTCGACGGGCACCGCGCGGCCCTTGCCGGCCATCTTGCCGACCACGACATCGGCGCCGTTCGCCACGCCGTAGTCGTACATCCGCTCAAGGGCCTCGGCGCCGAGGTGGTCGTCATTGTCGACGAACATCACGTACTCGCCCCGGGCGGCGGCGATGCCGACGTTGCGGGGCTTGCCGGACCAGCCGGAGTTCGCCTGGTGGACGACGGCGACCCGGGGGTCCGCGGCGGCGAGCGCGTCCAGCAGGGCGGGTGTGTCGTCGGTGGAGCCGTCGTCCACGAAGATCACTTCGTATTCGTCCGGCGGCAACGACTGCCCGAGCAACGACTCGGCACAGCCCTCGATATAGACCCCGGGGTTGTACACCGGGACGACGACGCTGACCTTGACCGGCATGCGGGTCCCAGCCCCCTAGGGGTCGCTGTGCGTTTGCGCCAGATTACGGTGCCCGTGGCGTGATCCTAACCCTGCCACGGCATTTGTCCACCGCTCAACCATGGCGTGCCCGCGCGGCGATCCTCCTCGCGGCTAGCCTGACGGCGTGCGTCTGCTGCTGATGTCCGACACCCACCTCCCCAAGCGCGCCAGGGAACTGCCGGCCGCGCTGCTCGCCGAACTCCTGCGCGCCGACGTCGTGTTCCACGCCGGGGACTGGGTCGACACGGCCACCCTCGACCTGCTGGAGAGCCGCTGCGCCCGGCTCGTCGGCGTCCACGGCAACAACGACGGCCCGGAGCTGCGCGCCCGGCTCCCCGAGGTGGCGTACGCGGAACTCGGGGGTCTGCGCTTCGGCGTGGTGCACGAGACCGGCGCCGCCCAGGGCCGCGAGGCACGCTGCGCCGCCCGCTTCCCCGGCCTGGACGTGCTGGTCTTCGGGCACAGTCACATCCCCTGGGACACCACCGCCGCCTCAGGTCTGCGCCTGCTGAACCCCGGCTCCCCGACCGACCGCCGCCGCCAGCCCCACTGCACCTACATGACCGCCACCGTGGGCGAGGGCCGTCTCACGGACGTGGAGCTGCACCGGCTGCCACCGCGCTGACGGCCGTAGAGGCCCGTAGGCCTAAAACAAGAACCGGGCCGCTCCGCGAGTAGGAGAAGCGGCCCGGGCGCTGCGATGCGCTGTCATGGACCTCCTTCCCGCTCTGCGGCTCTGTTCTCGGAGGCGCGTAGGTCTCCGTTGTCGGTCCGCCTACCCTTTCGCGACCGCCTTACACGCGCTGAAGCCCCCTGTTTGCGACCACTTTCGGCCTACTTCCGGCGGGCCTGCCGCCACCGCCGTACCCGGGCCGCCACCAGCACGCCCAGCACGGCCGCCGCCACCGCCGCGGCGCGCTTGGCCAGCGGTGTCCCGGCCGTGCGGAACAGGTCGAGGGGCTCGTCGGGCGATGTCTCGGCCACCGTGGCACTTCCGGCCGGCTCGGTCAGCCGCTGCGACAGACAGGCGGCGAACTGCCCGACCAGCCGGTCGCCCACCTCGGCCATCACCCCACGCCCGAACTGCGCCGGACGCCCGGTCACCGTCAGATCGGTGCGCACCGACACGGCCGTACCGCCGTCGTGCTCGCTGAGCGTTCCGGTCACCGTGGCCCGTGCGGTGCCCTGCCCGCGTGTCTCCCGGCCGCCGGCGATCAGCACCAGGCGGTGCGCCGTCTCGTCCTGCTCCTCGAAGACCGCGGTGCCCTTGTACGTCACGGTGATCGGACCCACCCTGACCTTCACCGCGCCGGTCACCGTCTTGCCGTCGTACTCCTCGACGCTCGCCCCGGGCATACAGGGCGCGACGCGCTCGATGTCGAGGAGCGTGCGCCAGGCCTCGTCGACCGGGACGGGGACGGTGAACTCGTGGTGCAGCTCCATGGCTTCCTCCAACCGGCTGCTACGACGATGGATGGATCGCGCCCGCCGTGGCCGTCAGCGGGACACCCGTGCCGCCCCACCGAAGCGCGACGATCTCCGCGGCGACGGACACGGCGACCTCTTCGGGCGTACGGGCCCCGAGGTCGAGCCCGACCGGGGAGCGCAGCCGGGCCAACTCGCCCTCGCCGAGCCCGGCTTCGGCCAGCCGTTTCATCCGGTCGTCGTGCGTACGGCGGCTGCCCATCGCCCCGATGTACGCCGCCGGGCGCCGCAGTGCCTCCTCCAGTAGCGGCACGTCGAACTTCGGGTCGTGCGTGAGGACGCAGATCACCGTGCGCTCGTCGGTGTCGGTGCCGCTCAGATAGCGGTGCGGCCAGTCCACGACCACCTCCACGCCCTCGGGGAAGCGCTTCGGCGTGGCGAAGACGGGGCGGGCGTCGCACACCGTGACCCGGTAGCCGAGGAAGGCGCCGATGCGGGCGACCGCGGCCGCGTAGTCGATCGCGCCGAAGACCAGCATGCGGGGCGGCGGCGCGAAGGAGTGCAGGAAGACGGTGACGGCGTCCTCGCGGCGCTCACCGTGCGGGCCGTAGTGCCTGAGGCCGGTGGCGCCGAGGGCGAGCTCACCGCGCGCGTCGGCGGTGACCGCGACGTCCAGGCCGGGCGTGCCGAGGGTGCCCGCCACCCGGTCCGGCCACACCGCGAGGGTCGCCCCGCGCGGCGCGGGCCCGTCGGTCACCGTCGCCACGGTCACCGGACGGCCCGCCGCGACCGACTCCGCGACCTCGGCGAAGGAGGGATCCAGGTCGCCCGTGACGGGACGCACGAGCAAGGTGATCTCGCCGCCGCAGGTCAGCCCGACCGCGAACGCGTCCTCGTCGCTGTATCCGAAGGTCTCCAGCCGGGCCTCCCCGCTCGCCACCACTTCCTGCGCGAGGTCGAAGACGGCCCCCTCGACACAGCCGCCGGACACACTGCCCACGACCTCGTCGTCGGGACCGACGGCCATCGCGGCCCCGGGATCGCGCGGGGCGCTGCGGCTGGTGGCGACCACCGTGGCGAGCCCGAACGGCGCGCGGGCCGCGTACCAGCCGCCGAGCACCGGGAGAATGTCACGCATCGTCCGCTCCTCTCACCACGCCCGCCAGCCGCTCCAGCGCGGCCACGCTGTGCCCCTCGACGAACGCGTCCACGCTCGGCAGCGCCGCCGCCATCCCGGCCGCGAGGGGCGCGTAGCCGGGGCGTGCCTTGCGCGGGTTGGCCCAGATCACCCGGTGGGCCAGCCGGTGCAGACGGCGCATCTGGGTGCCGAGCAGCTCGGGGTCGCCGCGCTCCCAGCCGTCGGACAGCACCACCACGATCGCGCCGCGCGCCATGCCGCGCTGCCCCCAGCGGTCCAGGAACGCCCGCAGCAGCTCGCCCAGCCGGGTACCCCCGCGCCAGTCGGGCACCGCCGCCGCGACCGCCGTCATCGCCAGGTCCGGATCCCGGTGCGACAGCTCCCGTGTCACCCGGGTCAGCCGGGTGCCGATCGTGAACACCTCCGTACGGCCGCCCCGGGCGGCGGCGTGCGCGAAGCGCAGCAGCGCGTCGGCGTACGGCGTCATGGAACCGCTGACGTCCACGAGCAGCACCACCCGGCGCGGCCGCTCCGTGCGGGAGTGCCGCCGCAGCAGCGCGGGCTCACCGCCGTGCCGCAGCAGCTCCCGCACGGTGCGATGCGGATCGACGGCCCCGCGCCGGGCCGGCCGCCGCCGCGGGGAGCGCCGTGTCTCGCCGCGCAGCGCGAACGCGGCCAGCAGCCGCCGCACCTGCGCGCGCTCGGCCGCGTCCAGGTCGGCCACGTCGCGGTGCCGGAGCACCTCGGCGGAACTGGCGAAGGCGGCCACGGGCGGGGTCTGCGCCGTGTCGTCCGCCTCCTCCCCGCGACCGTCCGCGCGCGCCTCCCGCACGACGAGCCGCAGCCGGGGCGCGGGAGCCGGCACCCCGTGCCGTTCGGCGGGCTCCCCGGCGTCGAAACAGGCCGCGAACACCCTGTCGTACCGCTCCAGGTCGTCCCGGTCGCCGCACAGCGTCAGCCGCCCCGCCCAGTACACGTCCGCCCGCATCCCGGGCCGCAGCGCGTCCACCGCGCCGAGGAAGGCGTGCACCCGCTCGGCGCTCGCGTCGACGCCCGCCGCACGCAGGGCACGCGCGAAGCCCAGGAGCGCGGCGTCCGCGGCGAGCACCCCGGCCCCGCCCGTCCTGCCGGTCCCGCCCGCCATGCCCGTCACGCCCCTCGCGCCGCGAGCACCGCCGCGAAGTCCAGCCCCCGCGCCCGCTCCGCGTCCTCCCGGTACTTCAGTACCGACCCCAGCGTCGCCACCGCCAGCTCCGCGTCCACCTCGCCCGCGCCCAGCGTGTCCAGCGCCTCGGCCCAGTCGATCGTCTCGGCGACACCCGGCGGTTTCAGCAGATCCTGTGCGCGCAGGGCGTGCACCAACGCCGTCACCTGCTCCGCCAGCCGCGCCGACACCCCCGGCAACCGCCGCCGCACGATGGCCAGTTCGCGCGCGAAAGCGGGATGGTCGAACCAGTGGTAGAGGCAGCGCCGCTTCAGCGCGTCGTGCACCTCGCGGGTGCGGTTGGAGGTCAGGACGACCACCGGCGGCGCCTCGGCGCGCAGGGTGCCGAGCTCCGGGATGGTGACCGAGTACTCCGACAGCAGCTCCAGCAGGAACGCCTCGAACTCGTCGTCGGCGCGGTCGATCTCGTCGACCAGCAGCACCGACGGCTGCGTCTGCAGCGCCTTGAGCAGCGGCCGGGCGACCAGGAACCGCCGGTCGTACAGCTCGCTCTCCAGCCGGTCGGCGTCCGTGACACCGGCGGCCTCGGCGGCCCGCAGATGCAGCAGCTGGCGCGGGAAGTCCCAGTCGTACAGCGCCTGGGAGGCGTCGATGCCCTCATGGCACTGCAGCCGGATCAGCGGGGCGTCGAGCGCCTCGGCGAGGGCGGAGGCGAGCGCGGTCTTGCCGACGCCCGCGTCGCCCTCGCAGAACAGCGGCCGGCCCAGCCGCAGGGCCAGGAAGCAGGCGATGGCCAGCCCGTCGTCGACGAGATACCCCGTCTCCTCCAGGCGGGCCCGCACCTGCTCCGGGCCGTCCATGCCGGTGATCGTCGCTCACCCCATCCCGGCGGCCGCCAGCACCGCCCGCTTGGTGAGCACCCGGGCCAGATGCGCCCGGTACCCGGGCGAGGCCGAGGTGTCCTGTGACGGCCGGGTGCCGTCCGCCGCCTCCTGTGCGGCCCGGGCCACCGCGTCCGGGTCCGAGGCACCGGCCAGGGCCTCCTCGGCCGCGAAGGCGCGCAGGGGTGTGGCGCCCATGTTGGACAGCCCGACCCGCGCCTCGGCGACATGACCGTCGTCGCGCCGCACCAGAGCGGCCACGCCGACGATCGGCCACGCCTGGGCGACCCGGTGGAACTTCTCGTACTTGAAGCCCCAGCCGTCCGCCTTCGGTACCCGCACCTCCACCAGCAGCTCGTCGGGAGCCAGCGCCGTCTGGAGATAGTCGACGAAGAACTCCCGGGCCGGGATCACCCGCCGCCCGCCGGGGCCCACCGCCACCAGCTCACCGTCCAGGGCCAGCACCACCGCGGGCAGGTCCCCGGCCGGATCGGCGTGGGCGAGCGAACCGCCCAGGGTGCCCCGGTGCCGTACCGCGGGGTCGGCGACCGTCGCCGTCGCGGCGGCCAGCAGACCGGCGTGGCGGCGGACCAGCGGATCGTGGATCACCTGGTGGTGCGTGGTCATGGCGCCGATGACGAGCGTGCCGTCGTCCTCGCGCACCCCGCGCAGCTCAGGGACGCGGCCGACGTCCACGAGCAGTTCGGGGAAGGCCAGCCGCATCCTCAGCAGCGGCAGCAGGCTCTGTCCGCCGGCCAGCACCTTGGCGTCCTCGCCGCCCTCGGCGAGCGCGCGCACCGCGTCGGCGACGCTGGTGGGACGGGCGTAGTCGAATGCCGGAGGAATCATGACCGTGCCTCCTCGATCGCCTGCCAGACCCGCTCGGGTGTGCAGGGCATCCGGATGTCCGTCACGCCCAGGGGGCGCAGCGCGTCCAGGACCGCGTTGACGACGGCCGGCGTCGAGGCGATCGTCGCGGTCTCGCCGACTCCCTTGACGCCCAAGGCGTTCGAGGTCGCCGGGGTCTCCGTCCGGTCCGTCACGAAGTCGGGCAGGTCGGCGGCCGACGGCACCAGGTAGTCGGCCATCGTGCCGGTGACGAGGTTGCCCTCGTCGTCGTAGACGGCCTCCTCGTAGAGCGCCTGCGCGATGCCCTGCGCCAGCCCGCCGTGCACCTGGCCCTCCACGATCATCGGGTTGATCACCCGGCCGACGTCGTCGACCGCGACGTACGAACGGATGTGGCTCTGCCCGGTCTCCGTGTCGACCTCGATCGCGCACAGGTGGGTGCCGTGCGGGAAGGAGAAGGTGTCCGGGTCGAGCAGATGCTCGGCGTTGATGGTGGGCTCCATGCCGTCGGGCAGGTCGTGCGAGGAGAACGTCTCGAAGGCGACCTCCTGGATGGTCTTCCTGGCCTCGGGGGAGCCCTTCACCGAGAAGACCCCGCCCGCGAAGTCCAGGTCCTGCTCGCTGGCCTCCAGCAGATGGGCGGCCACCTTGCGGGCCTTGTCCACCACCTTCAGCGCCGCGTGGTGCACGGCCATCCCGCCGACCACCACCGACCGCGATCCGTAGGTGTCCATGCCCTGCGGCGCCGCCCTGGTGTCGCTGTGCACCACCTCGACGTCGTCGAAGGGGATGCCGAGCACATCGGCGGCGATCTGGGCCCAGCAGGTCACATGGCCCTGTCCGTGCGGGCTCGTTCCGGTGACCACCTCGACCTTGCCGGTGGGCAGCATCCGGATGCTCGCCGCCTCCCAGCCGCCAGCCGCGTACCGCAGGTCCTTCAGGATCCGGCTCGGTGCGAGGCCGCACATCTCGGTGTACGTCGAGACACCGATGCCCAGCCGCACGGTGTCCGCCCGTGCGACGCGGTCGGCCTGCTCGGCGCGGAGCTTGTCGTAGTCGAACAGTTCCAGCGCCTTCGCCGTCGCCGCCTCGTAGTTGCCGCTGTCGTAGGTCAGGCCCGCGATCGTGGTGTGCGGGAATTCCTCGTGCCGGATCCAGTTCCGGCGCCGCAACTCGACCGGGTCCATGCCGAGTTCGACGGCGAGCTCGTCCATGGTGCGCTCGATGGCGAACGTCGCCTCGGGGCGTCCGGCACCGCGGTAGGCGTCGGTCGGCGTCCGGGTCGTGAAGACGCCCGTGCAGGTGAAATCGTAGGCGTCCATCTTGTAGATGCCGGGGTACATGAACGCCCCGAGGAGCGGCGTGCCCGGCGTGATCAGCATCAGGTAGGCGCCCATGTCGACCAGCAGGTCGACCTTGAGGCCGAGCACCTTGCCGTCCCGCGTCGCGGCGATCTCGACGTCCTGGATCATGCCGCGCCCGTGGTGGGTGGCGAGGTAGCCCTCGGACCTGGACTCGGTCCACTTGACCGGCCGGCCGAGACGCCGGGCGACGGCGAGGGCGATGGCCTCCTCGCCGTAGACCTGGAGCTTGGAGCCGAAGCCGCCGCCGACGTCCGGGGCGATGACCCGGATCTTGTTCTCGGGGATGCCGGTGACCATGGCCATCAGCACGCGCACGATGTGCGGGATCTGCGTCGAGGAGTACAGCGTGTACTCGCCGGACGACGCGATCGGCGTGACCACCACCGCGCGGGGCTCCATGGCGTTGGGGATCAGCCGCTGCTGGTGGTAGCGGCGCTTCAGCGTCAGCTCGGCGCGCTGCCGTACGGAGGCGAAGTCCTCGCCCGTCTTCAGCGGCCAGGTGTAGCAGTGGTTGGTGCCCTTGTCGGCGTGGACGAGCGGGGCGTCCGGCTCCAGCGCGGCCTCCAGGTCGAGCACTGCGGGCAGGGGCTCGTAGTCGACCTCGACGGCCTCCAGGGCATCGGCGGCGGCGTAGCGGTCACGGGCCACGACGACGGCCACCGGGTCGCCCGCGTGGCGCACCTCGTCGACGGCCAGCGGCGGGTGGTCGGGCATGACGATGTCCTCGGTGACCGGCCAGACGCAGGGCATCGAGCCGAGGCCCTCGGCGAGGTCGGCGCCGCTGAACGCGGCGATGACGCCAGGGCGTTCGAGGGCGGGGGAGACGTCGACGCGCTCGATACGGGCGTGGGCCATCGGGCTGCGCAGGAGCGCGAAGTGCAGCAGTCCGTTGACGCTGATGTTGTCGGTCCAGTTGGTCTGGCCGGTGATCAGGTGGGCGTCCTCCTTGCGGGGCCGGGCACGGCCGACCTCCGGCTGCGCCGTCTCGGTCATGTCGTGACCTCCTGTTCGGAGGCGGCCAGGACGGCCTGCACGATGTTCTGGTAGCCGGTGCAGCGGCACAGGTTGCCCTCCAGGCCGTGCCGCACCTCGTCCGGCGTGGGATGCGGATGCTCGCGCAGCAGATCGCGAGCCGCCATGATCATGCCCGGGGTGCAGTAGCCGCACTGCAGCGCGTGCCGCTCGTGGAACGCCTTCTGCAGAGCGGTCCACTCGCCGTCGCGGGCGAGCCCCTGCACCGTGGTCACCTCACCGCCGTCCGCCTGGACGGCAAGCACCGAGCAGCTCTTGACGCTCTCCCCGTCGAGATCGATCGTGCAGGCCCCGCAGTTGGAGGTGTCGCAGCCGATCGGGGTGCCGGTCAGGCCGAGCCGGTCGCGCAGATAGTGGATCAGCAGGAGACGGGGTTCCACGTCGTCCTGGTAGGTCGTGCCGTCCACCTTCACCGAGATGTGGGTCATGTGTGCCCTCCAAAGGCCGATCGGGGTGGATAAGAGGGGAAACATCGGCCGGGCGTGATGTACGTCACTCTATGACCGGCCCCGTGCGGCGGCGAGTGCTGCGACAGGGTTCGTTGAGCGTTAATCCATTGCCTTTCCGGGCCCGTCCCTGGTGCACTTCACGGGCCCCGTCGGCAGGAAGAACGGGTCCCCGTCGTCACCCATCGAGGAGCAGAGATGCGCACTGCGTTCATGTCCACCCAGGAAGGCAGCACCCCCTCATCGAAGGACATGACGCTTCGTGCATTTGCTCAACCTCGGGATCCTCGCCCATGTCGACGCGGGTAAGACCAGCCTGACCGAGCGCCTGCTGCACTCGGCCGGTGTGATCGACGAGATCGGCAGCGTCGACGCCGGGAACACACAGACCGATTCCCTCGCGCTGGAGCGGCAGCGCGGCATCACCATCAAGTCCGCCGTCGTCTCCTTCGCGCTCGGCGACGTGACGGTCAACCTCATCGACACCCCCGGCCACCCCGACTTCATCGCCGAGGTGGAGCGGGTGCTCGGCGTGCTCGACGGGGCCGTCCTGGTCGTCTCCGCCGTCGAGGGCGTACAGCCCCAGACCCGCGTCCTGATGCGCACGCTGCAGCGGCTGCGCATCCCCACGCTGGTCTTCGTCAACAAGATCGACCGACGCGGGGCGCGCTACGACGCCGTCCTGCGGGCCGTCTCCGAACGGCTGACGGCGGCCGTCGTCCCGATGGGCACGGCCGACGCCCTCGGCACCCGCGCCGCCCGCTTCGTCCCGGGCCTCGCCCCGTCGGCCCTGGACGTCCTCGCCGACCACGACGACGCCCTGCTGACCGCGTACGTCGAGGACACGGTCTCCCACGGCCGCCTCCGCGCCGCCCTCGCCGGCCAGACCCGGCAGGCGCTGGTCCACCCCGTGTACTTCGGCTCCGCCGTCACGGGCGCCGGCGTCGACGCGCTGACCGACGGCATCAGGGAACTGCTGCCCACCGCAGACGGCGACCCCGGGGCGCCGGTCTCGGGCACCGTCTTCAAGGTGGAGCGCGGCCCGGCGGGGGAGAAGGTCGCGTACGCGCGGATGTTCTCCGGCACCCTGCGCACCCGCGACCGCATCCCCTTCGGGACCGGCGAGCCGGGCGACGGCGACACCCGCGCCGAGGGCCGGATCACCGCGATCAGCGTCTTCGACCAGGGCACGGACAGCAGGGACGACCTGGTGCCGGCGGGCCGGATCGCCAAGCTGTGGGGTCTGGCCGACATCCGGATCGGCGACGCGATCGGCGAACCCCGCAAGGCGTACGGGCACTGCTTCGCGCCGCCCACCCTCGAAACGATCGTCGCCCCGGCCGGCGGCACGGACCGGCGCGCCCTGCACCGCGCGCTCACCCGGCTCGCCGAACAGGACCCGCTGATCGGCCTGCGCCACGACGAGGTACGGCAGGAGACCTTCGTCTCGCTCTACGGCGAGGTGCAGAAGGAGGTCATCCAGGCCACGCTCGCCGACGACTTCGGTCTCGATGTCACCTTCCGCGAGACGACACCGCTGTGCGTGGAGCGGCCGGTCGGCCCGGGCTCGGCGGTCGAGTTCAACAAGAAGGACGCGAACCCCTTCCTCGCGACGGTCGGCCTGCGCGTCGACCCGGCGCCCGTCGGATCCGGCGTGCGGTTCCGGCTGGAGGTGGAGCTGGGCTCCATGCCGTACGCCTTCTTCAAGGCCGTCGAGGACACCGTCCGCGAGAGTCTCGGCCAGGGCCTGCACGGCTGGCAGGTCCCCGACTGCACGGTCACCATGACCCACTCCGGTTACTCGCCCCGGCAGAGCCACGCCCACCAGGGCTTCGACAAGAGCATGTCCAGCACCGGCTACGACTTCCGGGGGCTGACCCCGCTGGTGCTGATCGAGGCCCTGCGCCGCGCGGGCACCCGGGTGCACGAGCCCATGCACCGCTTCCGCCTGGAGGCCCCGACCGACACCCTGGCCGCCGTACTGCCGGTGCTGGCCAGGCTGCGCGCGGTGCCGCAGAGCACCGAGACGCGCGGCGCGTCCTGCGTGCTGGAGGGCTCGGTGCCCGCGGCCCATGTGCACGAACTGGAGCAGCAGTTGCCCGGGCTCACGCGCGGTGAGGGCGAGCTGGAGAGCGCCTTCGACCACTACGCGCCCGCCCCGCGCGACACGGTCCCGGAGCGCCGGCGCACCGACCTCAATCCGCTGAACCGTAAGGAGTATCTGCTCAATCTGACCCGCAGAGTGAGTAACTGAGCTGCCAGAGGGGGAACTTACTCATGGGTCAGGTGGTATTGACGGTGTCCTGATATCACCGGACTGTAGTGGACATGCCGAACATTCGGACGCGTCTACTGGTTGTCCTGGTCGTCCTCTTCGGATCCCTGTCGGTGGCGGGCCCCACTCCCGCCACCGCCGCCCCCCTCCCCGACTCCCTCTGGTTCGACGAAACGCCGCTCACCGTGCAGAACGGCCGCTTCGTCGACGGCAACGGCCGCGAGGTCGTGCTGCGCGGCTACAACGTCTCCGGCGAGACGAAACTGAAGGAGAACAACGGCCTGCCCTTCGCGTCGACCGCCGACGCGAAGAAGTCCGCGACCGCGCTGCGCGCCCTCGGCGGCGGCAACTCGGTGCGCTTCCTGCTCTCCTGGGCCTACGCGGAGCCCGTGCGCGGCCAGGTGGACACCGCCTACCTCGCCAAGGCCACCGACCAGATACGCGCCTTCCTGGACGCCGGGATCCGCGTGTACCCCGACTTCCACCAGGACCTCTACTCCCGCTGGCTGTTCGACACCGACAGCTGGTACACCGGCGACGGCGCCCCCAAGTGGGCCGTCGACCTCGGCGACTACCCCGACGAATACTGCGGGATCTGCCCGTTCTGGGGCCAGAACATCACCTCGAACGAAGCCGTCAAACAGTCGACCCACGACTTCTGGCACAACGAGTACGGCCTCCAGGACGCCTTCCTCGACACCGCCCAGAAGACGATGACGTACATCAGGCAGAACCTCACCGCCGACCGGTTCGCGGGCATCGTCGGCTTCGACCCGTGGAACGAGCCGCACGCGGGCTCCTACGACTCCGGCCAGACCAGCCGGACGTGGGAGAAGGACGTCCTGTGGCCCTTCTACGTCAAGTTCCGCGCCCGCATGGACGCGGCGGGCTGGCAGGCCAAGCCGGCCTTCGTCGAGCCCAACCTCTTCTGGAACGCCAACCTCGACTTCCAGAAGGAGGAGGGCGGACTGCTGGACGCCGGCACGCTCGGCCCGCGCTATGTCTTCAACACCCACTTCTACGACCAGAAGGCCATCTCCGGCGTCTTCATGTGGGGCAAGGCGCAGGACGGGCAGTACGCGGGTGATTTCGGGACCGTACGCGACCGCGCCTCCGCCACCGGGACGGCCGCGATCATCAGCGAGTTCGGGCACCCGCTGACCGGATCCGTCTCCGACAAGGCGCCGACGGTCTACAAGGCGATGTACCAGGCCCTCGACTCCCGGGTGAAGGGCGCGAGTTGGTGGTCGAACCCGGCGGGGTCCGGTCCCGTCCTCTCCGGCTCCCAGTGGCAGTGGGACATCTACAACGGCCGTCACCACGAGCTGATGAACGACAACCCCGACAAGGTGCAGACCGACGGCGACGCCTGGAACGGCGAGGACCTCTCCGCCGTACGCCTCGACTCCTCGGGCACGCCGGTGCTGCGCCAGGACGCCCGGCTGCTCGACCGGATCTACCCGAGCGCCACCTCCGGTTCGACGGTCGCCTTCACCTACGAGGACCGCTCCCGGGACGGCTCCACGACCCTGACCTGGAACCCGGTACCCAGCTCACTGCCGAACGTGGCGCAGCTGGTCGGATCAGGGCAGTACGGGCTGCTGCTGTGGCGCTCCGGCAGCGGCACGGCACCGACCGAACTGCACCTCCCGGCGTCCTTCCCGACCGGCTCCACGACCGTGGTCTCCGACCTGGGCACGGCCTACGCGCCCCCGTCGTACAGCTCGGCCACCCCGGTCGGCGTGGCCGCCGAGCCCGGCGGCACGGGCAGCCGCCGACTGCTGCTCACCGACACCGACTCCGGGGTCCCGCACTACGCGCTGGTGACCAACGGAGCGACCGCGCCGTCGACCGCTCTGCTGAACGCGGCCAAGTCCGAACTCTCCGCGTGGGCCGCGCGGAACGCCGGATGACAACGGCCGATTGACCCTCCCCTTACGTCAGGCTGCACGCTGTATCCCGACGAAAGGGCAGGTGAATGAGCTACTCCGTGGGGCGGGTCTCGGCCGTCGCCGGGGTGACCGTGCGCACGCTGCACCACTACGACCGGGCGGGACTGCTCTCGCCCAGTGGCCGCAGCGGCGCCGGTTACCGGCTGTACGACGACACGGACCTGGCCAGGCTCCAGCAGATCCTCTTCTACCGTGAACTCGGCTTCTCCCTGGACGAGATCGCCGAGATCCTCAAGGACCCCCAGGCGAACGCCCTGGAATATCTCCGGGCCCGGCAGCGGCAGTTGAGCGAGGAGATCGGCCGGCTCCAGCGGCTGGCCGAAGTGGCCGAGCAGGCCATCGAGGTCCAGCAGACCGGTGTCGAACTGACCCCCGAGGAACGCTTCGACGTCTTCGGCGAGATCGGCTTCGACCTCTCCTACGCCACCGAGGCACAGCTCAAGTGGCAGGACTCGCCCGGCCAGAAGGAGTCCATGGCCCGCGCCGCCGCCCACACCAAGGAGGACTGGCGACAGCTCATGGGCGAGGCCGCCGCCTGGCGCGGAGAACTGCTCGCCGCCTTCGACGAGGGAGAGCCCGCCGACAGCGAGCGGGTCATGGATCTCGCCGAGGAGCACCGGCTGCACATCGCCCGCTGGTTCACCACCTGTCCGCCCGACATGCACCGGCGCATCGCGGACGACTTCGCCGCCGACCCGCGCGCCTTCGCGCTCGTCGTACCGCCGTCCCGGCAACGGCCCGGCCTCGCCGCCTACTTGTGCAGGGCCGTCCACGCGAACGCGGCCCGCCGCGCGCACAGTGAGGAGGACGAGGACGGATGAGGATCCTGATCGCCGCCGCCGGATCACGCGGTGACGTCGCACCGTACACCGGGTTGGGGGCGGGCCTGCGCGAGGCCGGACACGAGGTCACCCTCGCCACGACGGACGCCTTCGCGCCGCTGGTGCGGGAGGCGGGCCTGGGCTTTCGAAGTCTGCCCGCCCGGCCGCAGGGCCAAGGCGGCGTCGAGGGCAGGCGTGAACTGATGCGCGCGGCCGCTGCGTTCGTCACCGAGCTGGGCCGGGGGTTCGCCGACGCGGTGGACCCGGGCACGGACCTGCTTCTGCTGTCGGCGACCACCGCACCGCTCGGCCGGCATGTCGCCGAGGCCATGGGCACCCCGACGGTCGGCGTCCACCTCCAGCCCAACGCCCCGACCGGCGCCTTCCCGCCCACCGTCCTGGGCACCCGCTCCCTCGGCCGTCTCGGCAACCGCATCGCCGGACGCTTCGCCCTGCGCATGGCCGACCGCGTCTACACGGAGGCCGTCACCGAACTGCGCAGCCGCCTGGACCTGCCCCCGCTCGCCCCCTCCGCGATGCGCCGCCGCCAGGAACGCGCGCACCGGCCCGTCCTGCACGGCTTCAGTACGGCGCTGGTGCCGCGCCCGGCCGACTGGCACGCGGGACTCGACATCGTCGGAAACTGGTGGCCGTACCTCGCGCCGGACCGTCGGCTGCCCGCCGAGCTGGAGGACTTCCTCGCGGCCGGAGCACGCCCGGTGTTCATCGGCTTCGGCAGCATGGGCGCGGGACACGGGGAGCGGCTGAGCGAGATCGCCGTGCGGGCACTGCGCCGGGCCGGGCTGCGCGGCATCGTCCAGTCGGGCCGCGCCGGACTCGCGGCCGTCGGCGACGACGTCCTGACCAGCGGCGACGTACCGCACACACTGCTGTTCCCCAGGGTGGCCGCGGTGGTCCAGCACGCCGGGGCGGGCACCGCGGCGGCAGCGCTGCGCGCCGGAGCGCCCGTGATACCGGTGCCGGTGACCGCGGACCAGCCGTTCTGGGCGGCACGGCTGGCGGCGATCGGCGCCGCCACCGACCCGATCCCGTTCGCCTCCCTCACCGAGGAGCGGCTCGCCGACGCACTCGACCGGGCCGTACGGCAGCAGACGTACGCCCGGGCCGCCGCGGGGGCCCCCCCCCCCACGGCGGCTCCTACGATGCGGCGGAGTGCGGTTCCTTCAGCAGGTCGCCGCGGAAGGTGCCCGTTCCCTCAGGGGCGTGGGCCGGGTCGCTGCCCTGATGGATGATGTTGTTGGAGCCGTCGACGAAGAGGACGCTGGGCTCGTGCGTCTTGGTCTCCTCCTCCGTGACGCTCGCGTACGCCATGATGATCACCAGGTCACCGGGCAGGGCGAGGCGCGTGGTCGGACCGTTGATGCCGACGACGCCGCTGCCGCGGGGGCCGGGAAGGGCATAGGTCGTCCACCGCGCACCGTTGTTGAGGACGACGACATCCACCTTCTCGTGCGGGAGGATGTCCGCCTTCTCCATGAGGTCCGGGTCGAGGGTGATCGAGCCGATGTAGTGAAGGTCCGCCTGCGTCACGGTGGCCCGGTGGATCTTCGACTTCAGCAGTTCGCGCTTCATGGGATCGTCAACTCCTTTGTTTTGTCCGTCGGTTCTTCTCTGCCGGCTGGAGAGTTCAGTGGGCTTCGGTGACCAGCCGTGCCATGTGCCGGGCGTCCGTCACGACCTGGACCTGATCTGCTCGTACACCCTCGCCCGTGGGCCTCGGGTAGACCCCGGACCCGTGGATCACGAGGTCGTCGAACGGCTCGACCAGCTTGCGGTCCACGGCGTTGAGGACCCCGGTCAGAGCCATGACCAGGGACCACTCGCCGAGCGTGCGCGGGTCGTCGGGGAGCGCGCAGTCGGTGTCCCGCAGATACCGGCGCACCTCGCCGTAGCGGGCCAGGCACTCCTGGAGCGACACGATGACCCCTGAGCCGCCGTGCGCCTTCAGCAGGCCGGTCATCTCCGGCGCGGTCGGGGGCTCCTTGGTGTAGAAGGTGGGTTCCAGGTTCTCCTTCACCGCCCAGGTGGTTCGCGGGAAGTGGGGTGAGGTGTCCTGCTCCAGCAGCCCCGTACGGCTGTTGTGCCGGTACTCGACGCGCGGTTCCTCACCCGTCCGAGCGCGCAGGAAGTGCCGCACCATGTCGCTCGTCTCGGAGTGCTGCACCAGCAGGAAGCCGGGCTGGCGCACCGGCAGCCCCAGGCTTCCCAGCAGATCCAGCCCACGCTGGTAGCCCAGGAGGCCGTAGGCGCTGGACACCGAGTGTGCGTGCAGTCGCGAGCCGGGGACGCCGCCGAACTCGTACTCGAAGAACGCCCGGCAGCAGTCCGCGGCCTGGTAGTTCGCGATGTCCAGGGACTGCCAGACGCGCCACGGCCTGCGTCCGGGTAAGGACAGGATGCGGGTGAACTCCCGGCCGATCTCCTTCACGGCTGCGGGCTCGCCACCGTCGAACACCATCAGCGGGTTCAGACGGCGCAGCTCGTCGGACTCGGTGAGCGGGTCGCGGCGGAACTTGTACAGCGTCTCGCGCGGAGTCAGCGTCACGATGCGCAACTCGTCGGGGTCGACCAGACCCAGCCGGAACGCCCGCCCGACCGCGTCCCGCAGGGCGATCGCCTTGTTCCCCGACGACGGGGTGAAGAGCAGGACCGGCTCACCGGTGCGCCGGATGTGGTGGACCGCCCGCGCCACCATCAGCAGCGAAGCGGGTGTCTTGCCGGTGCGGGTCGCCGGGTTCTTCGTGAGGTCGAGCAGCGTCAGCCGGCTGTCGCCGTACGCGGCCAGCCCGGTCCACGACGCCTGCGCGACGCTGAAGAACTCCTCCCAGGTGTCGTCGAGTTCCGGGTAGTCGAAGGCCGGGGCGAACGTGGTGCCGGACGCCGCGTTGCGCAGCCGCTCGGACACCTGCTGGATCCCGCGGTAGTACCGCACGATCAGGCTGTCCGACGACGTGGTCCTGATCTCCGAATCGAACTTCGAGTCCGACTTCAGGGCGGTCAATGGCATGCTTCTTCCTCTCGTGGATCGGTGGTCATCCAGGTGCGGAACCGCAGGAAGTTGGCCGCGGGGTCCACCGTGATCCGTGGATGGCTCCCCGCGGGTGCGGACTGGGTGCGGACGTACAGCAGGTGCGGGCCGCGCGGGTCGCGTACGAGCTCCGGCAGGCGTCGGCGCAGTTCCGCCGCGTCGTGGATCCGGGTGCACTCGCGGTAGCCCATGGCCGAGGCCATCAGGGGAATGTCGAACATCGCGCTGGACGATTCCTGGCCACCGGTCGACTCGTAACTGCCGTTGTCGAGGACCAGGTGAAGCAGGTTCTCCGGCCGGTACTGCCGGGTGACCATCAGCGCCCCGGGGTTCATGAGGAAGGCGCCGTCTCCGTCGATCACCACGGTCGTCCGGTCCGTCTGCCGGGCGATGCCGACTCCGATGACCGGGGCCATCCCCATGGAGCCGGTCATGTACAGGTGGTTCGGCGCATCACGTACGGAGAAGGCCTCCCGGCAGGTGTAGCCCGTCGTGAACACGATGGGGCTGTCATGGCCGTGGGCAATGACCGTCTCCAGGACGTCCGATCGCCGTATCACTGCGCCGCGCTCCAGCCGAAGGCCTCCGGGGGCACCAGCAGCGCCGCCGGCCCCGCCCGGTCGGCCAGCATGGTCTCGAACCACGCCACCGCACTGTGCTGATCGTCGCCTCCGAGCATGCGCCACGGCAGCCCCAGGTGCTCAAGCACCGGGATGGTCACCCGCCCCATGCCCCGGTTCTCCCGTGTGCCGTCGACACCCGTGCCGCGCATGCTGACGACCAGGCCGAGCGGAACGTCGAACGGCTCGACCAAGGAGGCCAGGACATTGACCGACTGCCCGAATCCCGAGTTCTGCATCAGCACGGCACCGCGTCCGCCCGCCAGGGCGGTGCCCACGGCCAGCGCCACGGCGTTGTCCTCACGGTGGACGTAGCGGAAGCCGGAATGCTGCTCCTGCAGCCGGCCGAGAAGCGGAGCCAGCACACCGCACGGGGTCGCCACACACAGGTCGGGGCACCACGTCGTCAGTACGGAGGCGATGTCCGTCACGCACGCGTCGGTGGAACTCGGACGGTTCGGTTTCAGGGGCGTGCTCATTCCCGCTGCCATGCGTCTTCCTTCTCTCGCGTCGAGGCGTTTCTGCTGGGGATGTCCTCCGTGGGGCACCACGCTTCCCGCTTTCCACGTCCACGACGAGGTGCGGGGGATACACCGCTGACGCCAGAACCTGGTGGCCGGGCCACCATCCGGGCCGTGGACGGCGCGAGATACGCCCGGATCCGGCGCCCCGGGTGGTTGCGGGGCCACCACCTCGCCCCCGGTTCGCGGCATCGGCGCCGCCGGGGTGAGAAGCTTTCCACCGGATGCCGGAGCGGGGCTCCGGGCATCGAGGCACGCCTGGTCAGTACAGGGAGGAACCGAACGTTGCACTCCTGGCAGTTACACAAGGTCTTCGAAAGCAGGTCGGGGACAGTCCGATGGGACCGGTTCGGGCCGGTCGACGGTGAGCCCGTCGTGCTGCTGCACGGCACTCCGTTCTCCTCGTACGTCTGGGGGGAGATCGCCTCCGCGCTCACTGCCGCGGGCCACCAGGTCTTCGTCTGGGACATGCCGGGCTACGGCGCGTCCGAGAAGACCGAGGGCCAGGACGTCTCGCTCGCCGCACAGGGCCTGGTCTTCGCCCAGTTGATGGAGCACTGGCAGGTGTCGAACCCGTCCGTCGTCGCTCACGACTTCGGTGGCTGTGTGGCCCTGCGGGCCCATCTGCTGCACGACGTCGCCTACCGGCGGCTGGCCCTGGTCGACCCGGTGGCGCTCGCGCCGTGGGGGTCGCCGTTCTTCCGGCTGGTCGGCGAGAACGCCCCTGTCTTCGAGCAGTTGCCGCCCACGCTGCACCGCGCGCTCGTCCACGAGTACATCGGCTCGGCGAGCCATCGAGGGCTGCGCCCGGACGCGGCCGAAGCGCTCGCCGCGCCCTGGACGGACCGGACGGGGCAGGCGGCGTTCTACCGGCAGATCGCGCAGGCCGACCAGCGCTACACCGACGAGATCCAGAAGCTCTACTCGGGCATCGGCATTCCCGTGACGGTGTGCTGGGGTGAGGAGGACTCCTGGATTCCCGTCGCCAAGGCCCACGAGTTGGCGTCGTTGATCCCTGACGCGCGTCTGCGGCTCATCCCCGACGCCGGGCACCTCGTACCGCTGGACGCGCCCGCGCAGTTGCTCGCCGCGCTGCTGGATTTCCTCGCCTGACGCGGCCTGACGTGAGCCAGTGGTGGCGGGCCCACCACTGGCTCACCCCTTTCAGACGGTTTCGGCTTGTGAGCGGGCCCGTGATGGTGACCCGGCCACCATCGCCGGACAGCAGTCGTGTGCCCCTCGCACCTCGTCCCGAGCCTTGAGGGCGAGAAGCCTGGTGTGTCATGGAAGACATCGCCACCCAGCTCTGCGCCGACGTGTTCACGGAGTTCCGTCGCTACGACCAGCGCATCCGGGCGCGGCAGTACGTGGACGGGCTGCTGAGAGCCGACGGGCGGAAGTCGATCGCGAACATCGCGGCGGCCGTCGGTGTCGCAGGCGACGCCCAGCGGCTGCACCACTTCGTCAGCAGCTCGCGCTGGGAGTGGCTCGCGGTGCGCCGGGCCCTGACCCGCTTCCTGGAAACCACGCTCCGGGCGTCCGCGTGGGTCCTGATGCCGGTGTCGATTCCCAAGACGGGCCGGCACAGTGTGGGCGTGGGCCGGCACTTCTCGCACGATGCCCATCAGGTGGTCAACGGCCAGCAGGCGTACGGCATCTGGTTCGCCTCCGCGCAGGTGACGACCCCCGTCAGCTGGCGTCTTCGGCTGACGGGACGCTGGCGCGACGAGGGGTCGGTGGGCGCCGCCCCCGAGGACGGCATCGCCGAGCTCCTGGACGACGTACACGACTGGGGTGATCCGCGGCGGCCCGCGCTGCTCGATGTACGCGGACTTCCAGGGGAGGCGCACCTGGTGCACCGGCACTTGAGGAGCGCGTTCCCGATCGTCATGCGGATCAGTGGGCGGGTGGACGTGACGGCCGACCATCCGGTGCTGGGCAGCCACGCCCGGCGCGTCGCCCCGGCGCAGCGGATTCTCGACAAGGCGCTGCGGCTGAAACGCTCGCTGCCGGCCGGAGCGCCCGGTCCGCCGGGCCCGGCCTTCGCGACCACCCGGGTGCGCCTCGCGGACGACGTTCCGGGCAGCGGGCCGCTCACCGCTCTCGGAGTGTGGCACGACCTGCGGCGCCCTCCCGGTCAGGTGTGGCTGACCAATGTGCGCACCGGATCCGCCCCGGCGCTCCTGAGCCTGACCCGGCTGCACGAGGAGGTCGCGCACGGCTGGCACACCCGCGGTGACGCGGTCGGGCTGCGCGACTTCGAGGGGCGGTCGTTGCAGGGCTGGCACCGGCACATGACGCTGGCCTCGTGCGCGTACGCGATCTCGGCGCTGCGGTCGGCGGGCGCCGTCGGCTATTCGGTGTGCGGCGCCGAGGGTGCGGAGGTGTTCGGACGGTCCGCCTGAGCCGAGGAGTTCCCCGGCGTGCCGTCGGTGCCTCGCTGCCGGCGCAGTACGCGGTGCATTCGGTGAAGCCGCAGGGCCAGCTGCACTTCGAGTGCCTTTTCCGGCGTCGACCAGTCCGCGCCGAGAAGTTCGGCCACCCGCTCCAGGCGCCGGGAGACCGTGTTGGGGTGTACGTGCAGCAGTTCCGCCGCGTTCGTCTGGCTGCCTCCCGCGGCGAAGTACGTGTCCAGTGTCCTCGTCAGCTCGGTCAGCCGCTGTGCGTCGTAGTGGAGCACGGGTCCGATGGTCGACTCGACGAAGGCGGCCGCGTCACGGTCGTCGGAGAGCAGGATGCCGAGGAACCCCAGGTCCTCGACGGACGCGCTGGCCCCCACGTTGCCCAGTGCGACGAGTGTCTCGACACAGCGCATGGCCTCCTGGTGGGTCTGGCGCACCAGTTCCAGGCTGCGGACCGGACCGCTCGCGCCCACGGTGACCGGATGGCCCAGCAGCACGGACAGCTGGTCGGACACGGAGCGGGCGAAGGACCCCGCCCCCTTGCCGGCTGCGGGACCGGTGTCGGCCGGCAGGGGTAACAGCAGGGAGATGCAGCCGCTCTGGATGCTGCGCAACCCGCCCATGCGGCGGGCGTACGACGCGGCCCAGTTCGCGGCGCGCCCGGCGGTGCCGCCCTCGGGACGCACGACCAGCACGACGAGGGGCTGATCGGGCGAGATGCCCAGCCGGCCGGCCCGCAGTTCGAGTTGTTTGGGGGGCCGTCGCTCCACGGCCAGCAGGTCGTCGAACAGCTCGTCCCGGAAGGGGCTCGCCGCCGCCTCTTCGCTGCGGTGCACCCGGAGCGACACGGCCACCGCCTGTGCCGTCAGCCGCATCCGGCGCACGCCGGTGTCGCCCAGGGGGACCCGCGGATGCAGCAGCATCGCCGCGAGTTCCTCACCGCCCGCCATGACGGGCGCGAGCCACACCCCGGTGCCGTCACCGACGACTACGGGCTCGCGGCGCGCGGACGCGGCCCGGAGGGCTGCCAGTACCTCGGCCTCGTCGATCGGGGGCAGCTCTCCGACGGCCGCGAGCTTGTGGTTCTCCACGTCCCGGACCAGTACCGCTCCGTCGAGCGCCGTGGCCACTTCGGCGGTCAGCGTCTGCAGGTCGCTGCCCGTCATGGCGAGGTCGACCAGTCGGTTGTGCAGTTCTCCGAACCGGCGGAACTCGGTCAGGTCGGCGACGTCCGAGTGGCTGCGCTCCAGTGTGCGGGTCTTCTCTATGGCCACGGCCGCCAGTCCCCCGAGCGAACTCATCAGGGAGATGTCACCGACGCTGAAATGGCGGATGTTCCGGTCGGCCGCGTAGAGCACCCCGAAGGAGGCGGAGCCGACCATCAGCGGTGCGGCGATGATGGCCCGGATGCCTTCCGCGCGCACCACTTCATCGAGGATCGCCGAGTGCCGGAAGCTGTCGTCCGAGAGGTAGTCGGGCGTCCAGATGGGAACGTTGTTCTCCGTCGACTTGTCGCCGAGTCCCCAGCTGCTCGGCACGCGGTAGCCCACGGTGAGCGCGGAGGCGTGCCCGTCCGAGGTCCGTACGTAGCTGTCCCCCGAGGCGTCGTCCCGGGTGGCTATGTAGGACATGTCCATGCCAAACAACGTACGGGTGCGCCGGGTGATGATCTCCAGCAGCGCATCGAGTTCGTAAGGGAGCGTCAGATCGCGTGCGGTGTCGATCAGGGCGGACAGTTCGGCCTCCCGCTGCCGGCGCCGGGCGAACCGGGAGTGCACCTGAAGCGCCAACTGCCCGGCGCGCTCAAGCCGGGGCTCGGCCGCGTCACCCCCGCGCGCCGCGTCACCGAAGCTCCGGACGGCCTCCTCGATACGACCCGACGGGGCTTCCCCCGCGAGAAGTTCGAGGATGGAGAGCATCGCCGCGGCCTCATCCACACGGTCGGCACCTAACCCCGTTGCCCCCACCCGCTTCACACACTCCCCCTCTGGTCCCCGTCCGATCACGGCAAGCTTTCAACTTCACACAATAACGCACGCAACTTCTGTCAACATTGCCGCATATGAAACATGTCACACCATCCCAGTGGTCGAGTCACCATGCAGGAGGGTCAGGTGGGTCACCCGGCCACCTTCCTGTACCGACCGCCGTTCGAGAAGGCTGTGAGGCATTCGACACGACCGGGCGATCCACGCCCCCCACGGAGGTTCGATGTCGCACATACGCAGCCACCTCAAGTCCCTTGAGCGCAGCAACCGCTCCCTGACCCGGCCGGACCGGCCCCGCGAGTTCCGGCTCCTCGACCGGAACTGGGATCTGCTCGACGAGGTCTTCGCTCCCCTCTACTCCCCCTCGACGCGCATCGGCGCCGAGTTCCTGGGCCTGGCCGGCGCCGGCTCGTCCAACCCCCCTTCGTCCCTGCTGGAGATCGGCTGCGGCACCGGCGTCATCGCCGTCCAGGCGGCCCTTCGCGGCTGTCCCTCCGTCGTCGCCATGGACATCAACGAACACGCCGTGGAGAACACGCGACTGAACGCGGAACGGCACGGCGTCGCCGACCGTGTCACGGCACTGCGCAGCGACCTGTTCTCGGCGCTCGGCCCGGACACCCGGTTCGACCAGGTCTTCTGGAGCTCCAACTACGTGCTGGCACCCGCCGACTACGCGTACCGGAGCGTCCACGAACGGGCCTACGTGGACGCCGGCTACCGCACACACCGCAGGTATCTGTCCGAGGTCGTGCACCACCTCACCGACGACGGGACCGCACTTCTGCACTTCAGCGAACGCGGGAACCTCGGCGCTCTGCGCGAGATCGCCGAGGAGTGCGGCCGCGAACTGCACACACTCGACAGCCGGACGGTCGACGAAGGACTCGACCCGGTCGAACACGTGCTGCTGGAGATACGCCCGGCCCGCGACCGCCGGAAGCCGGCCGCGACCCGCCGCGACCTCGTCCGCGTCTGAGGACACCGATCACTAGGAGGAGCCGGATCCTGATGCGGACGCTGCTCGTCGACAACCATGACTCCTTCACCTACAACCTGTTCCACTATCTGACCGAACTGTCGGGCCGGGAACCGACCGTCGTCAGCAACGACGACCCGCACTGGCGGATCGGTCATCTGTCCGCCTTCGACAACGTCGTGATCTCACCGGGTCCCGGACACGCGGGCCGCGAGGGCGACTTCGGAATCTGCCGGGACATCGTGGACACCTCCGGTGTCCCGCTCCTGGGGGTGTGTCTGGGCCACCAGGGCATCGCCCTTGCGGCGGGGGGCGCGGTGGGCCGGGCACCGGAGCCGTGCCACGGCCGCGTCTCGCCCGTCCATCACCGAGGAGAAGGGATCTTCGCCGGTCTGCCGAGCCCCTTCGACGCCGTGCGCTACCACTCTCTCGCCGTGCACTCCCTTCCCCCCGCCCTCGAAGCGACCGCCTGGACCCGGGACGGGGTGCTCATGGGGCTGCGTCACCGCGAACGGCCTTTATGGGGTGTCCAGTTCCATCCGGAATCCATCGGTACCCGGCACGGGCACCAGCTCCTGGGCAACTTCCTTGAGCGCGGCGGGACCCGCGGCCCCCGGCCCGTATCGCGCGCGGCGCCGCGGACGCGGACGTCGCACGGAAGGAAACTGACCGTCCACGTCCGGCGGTTGGCCACCCGATGGGACGACGAAGTGGTCTTCGAGCATCTCTACGCAACCGCCCCCCACGCGTTCTGGCTGGACAGCAGTCGTACGGACGACGCGTCCGGCAGGTTCTCCTTCATGGGTGACGGCTCCGGCCCGCTCGCCCGCGTCGCCACGGCCGACACCAGCAGTCGCACCGTGCGGATCACCTCAAGGGCGGGTGTCCAGCTGGTCACGGGAGAGTTCCTGGACTGGCTCGACGACGACCTGCGGGCGCTGCGCGTCGAGGCCCCGGACCTGCCGTTCGACTTCGTGCTGGGCTGGGTGGGCAGTCTGGGATACGAGCTCGGGGCGGAGTGCGGCGGTGCGCCCGCCCACCGGTCCGCCGAGGCCGATGCCACCATGCTGTTCGCGGACCGTGCGGTGGTGTTCGACCATCACGCGCGGGTCACCTATCTGCTGGCGCTGACCGAGCAGGACAACGAGTCCGGCGCGGTCTCCTGGCTGGACGGGACGAGCGCACGGCTGGCCGGCCTCACCGGCAGACAGCCCGGGCCGGTACCCGCCCCGCCCGCCTCCGACGCAGCGGCGCGGATCGAGCTGCGGCACGACCGAGCCGCCTATCTGGAGCTGATCGGACGCTGCCAGGAACAGATCGCCGCCGGTGAGTCGTACGAGATCTGTCTCACCAACATGGCCGAGGTACGCACCGCGCTGGACCCCTGGCAGGGCTACCGCCGGCTGCGGCGCGCGAGTCCCGGCTCCCACGCCTCCCTGCTGCGTTTCGGCGAGTTGTCCATCCTGAGCAGTTCGCCCGAGCGCTTCCTGCGTGTCGGCGCCGACGGAACGGCCGAGTCCAGGCCCATCAAGGGAACCCGGCCACGCGGCGTTACTCCGGAACACGACCGGGCCCTGGCCGAGGAACTGCGCACGGACGAGAAGGAGCGCGCCGAGAACCTGATGATCGTCGATCTGGTCCGGCATGACCTCGGCCGGTGCTCGGAGATCGGCTCGGTCGCCGCGCATGACGTCTTCTCCGTGGAGACGTACGCCACCGTGCACCAGTTGGTCAGCACCGTGCGCGCCACACTGCGGCCGGACAGCAGCGCGGTCCAGTGCGTGCGCGCCGCGTTCCCGGGGGGCTCCATGACCGGGGCTCCGAAGGAACGGACCATGCAGATCATCGACACGCTGGAGGGCGGGGCGCGCGGCGTCTACTCCGGTGCGATCGGATACTTCTCGCTGCACGGTGCCGCGGATCTGAGCATCGTCATCCGTACGGCCGTCGTCACACCGGAGCGTGTGCGGTACGGCATCGGCGGGGCGATCACGGCGCTGTCGGACCCGGAGGCCGAGTTCGAGGAAACCGCCGTGAAGGCCGCGCCGCTGCTCGCGCTGGTCGGCGGCACGTTCCCCGGGCGGCGGCCGACCGGCGCGGGTGCGAACCTCAGCGGTACGTTCTGACGGCCGGCGGGGTCTGGACGGCGTCGAGGAGTTCCTCGCGGTCACGCTCCAGCCGCCGTATCCTCACGCGCTCCAGCCTCTCGGCCAGGCAGCCCAGATGAATGCCTCGCCGGCGCAGCGCCGCCATGACGTCGCGAGCCGCCGCGGCCTCCCCCGTGAGGGAGTCCCCGCGCGGCCTCGCGCGGCGGGCGGCCTCCGCCAGGGCACCGCGGGGCAGCACGTGGGCCGTGCGCCAGGCCACGATCTCCTCCACCTGGCGTACGCGCGCGGCCAGGTGCCCGGGATCCGAGGAGCAGTCGCCCGCTCCGGCACCGGACCAGACCAGCCGGTGAGGACGCGCTCCCGCGTTCCGCAAGGTGCGCCACCGGGGGGAGTCGAGCCTGCGCTCCTGGAGGTCGTAGGCGGTACGGGCGAGGGCGAGGGCGGTGCGGCCCCGCAGCTCGGTGGTGTCACGGACACCACCGAGCTCACCGAGCCCTGCGTCCACCGCTGCTTCCACCTCGGCCAGTTCCCAGGTCGCCACGCACGTCACACGGTCCGGACTCCGGCCGGCCGCGTGCGATCGCTCCAGTCCGTCCCAGTAGGCGTCGAGGACTTCTTCGTAGCGCTCGGCCGAGTGGATGAGGGCCGCGTTGACACCGATGCCGTCGGCGACGCACTCACTCACGACACCCAGACCGGTGTCGGTGGCGGCCACCGTCACCAGAAGGTTCGGACGGTTGACGGCGAGGGCGAGCGCGCGTGCCTCTTCGAGTGCGGACCGGCGGTCGTGTGCCAGTCGTGCGTCGAGTTCCACACAGACCCAGCCGTCGAGCCCCGCGGCCGCCTCGTGCACGGGAGCGAGGAGGTCGCACGCCCAGCGCGCGTCGTAGGCGAACAGGGCCCGCACCCGCTCGTCGGGCGAGGCGTGCCGCTGCGCGAGCAGGCCGAGCTGGTCACGGTACGCGTGGTCGTCGGTCCGGCGGATCTCGCGCGTCATCGCCGACGTGGAGAGCACCAGCCCGGTGATGTGCGCATCGGCGATCCACGCCTTCAGCGAGCCGTCGGCGAGTGCCGCCCTGCTCAGTCCGGTGAGCCAGAAGGACACCCCTTCCGCTGCCAGATCGCGCAGTACCGCGCTGCCGGAGGGGATCTCGACCGTGCCGTGTTCACCGGTCATCGGCTGCCTCCTGCCGTGCACACCGGTGCGGTGGCCACCGGCACCCGGGCCGTCAGGTGCGGTGCGAGCAGCGCGGCGACCGAGTCACCGTACGCGGCCCCGATCCGGCCCAGCAGATCCGCTGACGACACCTCGTACTGCTGCGGGCCGACGGCCTCCAGCGCCGTTGTGGCCAGGGCACAGCCCAGCGCGACGGCGGCATGCGGGGGAAGTCCCCAGCCCCACGCCGCGAGGAAGCCGGCCCGGAACGCGTCGCCGACGCCGGTGGGATCGGTGGCTTCGCGCACGGGCACCGCGGGGAAGGCGGCCGGTCCCGTCCCGGCCGTATCGACCAGGACTCCGTCGGCCCCCCGGGTGGTGATCCACGCTCCGACCCGGTCCAGTACCTCCTTCCGCGTCCAGCCGCTCGTGTCCAGCAGCATGGCGGCCTCGTACTCGTTGGTGAACAGCCACCGCGCTCCGCTCACGAGCCGTCGGACGTCCTGCCTGCCGAGGCGGGCGAGTTGCTGCGAAGGGTCACTGGCGAACGGGATCCCGAGTTCCCGGCACTGCTCGGTGTGGCGCGTCATCGCCGCCGGATCGTTCGGGGAGATCAGGGCCAGGTCGATCCTGCCGCTGCGTCCGGACACCTGGGCGAGGTCGATGAGCGGAGCCTCGGCCATGGCTCCCGCGTAGAAGGAGGCGATCTGGTTCTGGTCCTCGTCCGTGGTGCACATGAAACGAGCCGTCTGCCGGGTGCTCGACACCCTGACGTGAGCGGTGTCGACCCCGTGCTCCTCCAGCCAGGCGCCGTACTCGTCGAAGTCGGCCCCCACCGCACCGACCAGGAGGGGGGTGAGTCCCAGCAGTCCGAGGCCGAACGCGATGTTGGCCGCGGTCCCTCCGCGGCGTACGTGCAGCTCGTCGACGAGGAAGGAGAGGGACACCCGGTCGAGCCGGCCCTCGATCAACTGGTCGGTGAACCTCCCGGGAAAAGTGGCCAGGTGGTCGGTGGCTATGGAACCTGTGACAGCGATACGCATGGTGTCCCTCCCCGGCCGTGCTCATGGCGGTCGGTCAGTGGTGGAAGTGGGCGGGCGCGACGTTCCGGTGGATCTCAAGCGTCGCGGTGGAGCGGTTGAGCGTGATGTAGTGCAGGCCGGGGGCTCCCTCGTCCAGCAACCGCGCGGCCATGGCGCTCGCGTACTCGACGCCGATGCGGTGTCCCTCGGCCGGGTTGCCGCGTGCGGCCTCCAGCCGCCGGGCGAGGTCCTCGGGAAAGGCGGCGTCGCTCAGCGCGGCGAAGCGACGGATCTGGCGCACGTCGGTGGCGGGCATGATCTCCGGGATGACCGGCGTGTCGCAGCCCGCGGCCGTGATCCGGTCCCGCAGCCGCAGGTAGTCGTCCACGTGGAAGAACATCTGCGTGATCGCGTAGTCCGCGCCGGCCCGGCATTTGGCGACGAAGTGCCGGATGTCGCTCGCCCAGTCCGGCGAACGCGGGTGACGCTCGGGGAACGCGGCCACTCCGATGGAGAAGTCGCCCAGCGACCGCACGAGTTCGACGAGTTCGTACGCATGACGGAAGCCCTGTGGGTGAGGGGTCCAGGGGCCACGCGGGTCGCCCGGCGGATCGCCGCGCAGGACCAGGACGTCCCGTACGCCCGCGTCCGCGTACTGGCCGATGATGTGCCGCAGTTCCGCGACGGAGTGCCCGACGGCCGTCAGATGGGCGACGGGCCGCAGCGTCGTCTCGGTGGCGATCCGCCGGGTGGCCTCGACCGTGCGCTGCCTGGACGAACCGCCGGCGCCGTACGTGACGGAGACAAAGGTCGGCGACAGGGCCTCGACCCGGCGGATCGCCTCCCAGAGCGTGCGCTCGCCCGCCCCGGTCTTCGGCGGGAAGAACTCGAAGGAGAAGCTGGGCCGACCGGACTCCGCTCCGACGAGCGGGACGTTCCCGACCGGCCTGCGGTCTCTCGTCACGGTACCCATGGCCGGTCCGCCGGCGTTCACCGGAAGACACCCGCGTGGTAGCGGAGTTCAGCGGCACGATCCGTGCGTTCCCAGGTGAAGTCGGCCAGCTCGCGTCCGAAGTGTCCGTATGTCGCGGTCTGGGAGTAGATCGGGCGGAGCAGGTGGAGGTCGCGGATGATGGCGGCCGGCCTGAGGTCGAAGACCTCGGTGATCGCCTGCTCGATGAGCTCGACGGGGACGGTGTCGGTGCCGAAGGTCTCGACGAACAGTCCTACGGGTTCGGCCTTGCCGATGGCGTAGGCGACCTGGACCTCGCAGCGTCGGGCCAGGCCCGCGGCGACGACGTTCTTGGCGACCCAGCGCATCGCGTACGCAGCCGAACGGTCCACCTTGGAGGGGTCCTTGCCGGAGAAGGCGCCGCCGCCGTGCCGGGCCATGCCCCCATAGGTGTCGATGATGATCTTCCGGCCGGTCAGCCCCGCGTCGCCCATCGGGCCGCCGATCTCGAACCGGCCGGTCGGGTTCACCAGCAGTCGGTGGCCTTCGGTCTCCAGTTTGATGCCGTCGGCTTCGAGCCCGGCGAGGACGTGGTCCACGACATGCTCCCGCAGGTCCGGGACGAGCAGGCTGTCCAGGTCGATGTCACGCGCGTGCTGGGAGGAGACGACGACGGTGTCGAGGCGCACCGGCCTGTCCCCGTCGTACTCGACGGTGACCTGGGTCTTGCCGTCGGGACGGAGGTACGGGATCGTCCCGTCCTTCCTGACCTCGGCCAGGCGGTGCGAGAGCCGGTGGGCGAGATGGATCGGAAGCGGCATCAGCTCGGGTGTCTCGTCCGTGGCGTAACCGAACATCAGGCCCTGGTCCCCGGCTCCCTGCCGGCCGAGTTCGTCCACGGCCGCACCGGAGTCGGCACCTTCGACGCGCGACTCGTACGCCGTGTCCACTCCCTGTGCGATGTCCTGAGACTGCGAGCCGATCGACACCGACACCCCGCAGGAGGCGCCGTCGAACCCCTTCGCCGACGAGTCGTAGCCGATCTCCAGGATCTTCTCCCGGACGAGTGTCGCTATCGGGACGTACGCCCGCGTGGTCACCTCACCTGCCACGTGGACGAGTCCCGTGGTGATCAGCGTCTCCACGGCCACGCGGGACAGGGGATCCTCGCGCAGCAGCGCATCGAGAACGGCGTCACTGATCTGGTCGGCGATCTTGTCGGGGTGGCCTTCGGTGACCGACTCCGACGTGAACAGACGGCGGGACATGGCTCTCCTTTGTCATCCGGTTCGGGAGGGGCTGTGCACGAGCGGGTCGAGCGGGTCAGGCCGGCTGGGACGCCTTGTGGGCGCCGTGGCGCTCAGCCCCCTGCGGCGCACTGGCCCTGGACAGGTCGAGGCCGCTCGTCTCGGGCGCCCAGGCCGCCGACACCGCCGCGCCCACCAGGGACAGTGCACAGCCGCACAGCATGACGGCGCCGACTCCCCAGCTCTGCAGACCGATGGGCACCAGGAACGTGCCCACCGCGCCGCCGACGCGGCTGGTGGCCGCGGCGAAGCCGATGCCGGTGGCACGGATCCCGGTCGGGAAGACCTCGCTCGGATACACCGCCTGCAGCGTGCTCGAAGCCGCGTGGAACAGCGCGAAGATCGCGAAGCAGCCGACGATCATCCACTGCGGACCGAACGGCCACAGCCCGAGCGCCAGCAGAGCCGCGGCGGTGACGACGAACGTCCAGATGAGCAACTGCCGCCGGCCGATCCGGCCGATCAGCCAGACGCCGCTGAGACAGCCGACCAGCAGGAAGACATTGAGCAGCACCTCGCTGACGCCGTCGTCGGAGGCGCCCAGAGCGGCCAGCACCTGGGGAGCGAAGGTGGAGATGGCGAAGAACGGGGTGATCTGGCAGAGCCAGAAGACGCTGGTGAACAGGGTTCTGCGCAGATACGCGGGGGCGAACAGCGCCGCGAGCCCCGGCTGGACGGCCGGTGTCCCGCCCACGTCCTCCTCGTCGAGGGGCGTGCCGAGCCACCGCCGGCTGATCGCGTCCGCCTCGGCGTACCGCCCCTTGCTCGCCAGCCAGCGCGGCGACTCGGGAGTTCCCAGCCGGGCCACCAGCACCACGAGCGAGGGTACGGCGCTACTGGCCAGGATCCAGCGCCACATGGACGCGTCCGTGCTCCATGAAGCAAGGCCGAAGCCGACGACGGCGGCAAGCGTGTAGCCCGCGTACCAGAACGCGATGAGCGAGGCCAGCAACCGTCCCCGTCGCTCCGGCGGGGCGAACTCCGCGACCAGCGCTCCCGCGATCGCGTAGTCGGCTCCGACGGCGATGCCCATCAGCAGCCGTACGGCGAAGAGCTGGAGGGCACCGTCGACGACGAGTTGGAGCACCGAACCGGCCAGGAAGACGAGCAGATCGACGAGGTACATCTTCTGCCGGCCGACCCGGTCGGTGAGCCGGCCGAAGACGAGCCCTCCGAAGAAGATGCCGATCAGCGTGGCGGCACCGATCAGCCCGGTCTGCAGCGAGCTCAGCGCCAGATCGGCGCGGGCCAGCGGCAGTGCCGCACCGACGACGCCCAGCACCCATCCGTCGCACACCTCTCCGCCCCCGGCACAGACCGCGATACGGGTCTGGAAACGGTGGACCCGCCGCTCGTCGGACCCGGCGGGACCGGACGGGGCCGTGGAACGCGAAACCGGCATCGAGGTCTCCCCCCTTTCGTGACTGCGTCGGCGAGCGGTCCGTCAGCGGCTGGTGACCAGGTCCAGCGAGAGCCTGAGGTTCTCGGGCGGCCGCAGATCCAGCTCCGAGCTCTCGGTCAGTACGGCGGTCTGCAACGTGCGCAGCCTGTGCGACGGTTCGATGCCGAGTTCGTCGGCGAGATGGCGGCTCAGCGCGTGATAGACCTCCAGCGCGTGGGCGGTGCGTCCCGACCGGTAGAGGGCGATCATGTACTGGGCGTGCAGGTTCTCGTGGGTCGGATGCCGGGAGACGAGCAGGCTCAGCTCGGAGAGCAGCTGATGGTGGAGGCCGAGCCGCAGTTCGGCGTCCAGCGACTGCTCCAGGGCGGTCATCCGGACCCCTTCGAGGTGGGAGATCTGCGCCTGCAGGTGCGGGCCCGCCTCGATGTCGACGAGCGTCCGTCCGCGCCAGAGCGCGAGCGCGGAGCGCAGAGCCGTGGCGCACAGCGCGTCGTCGCCGTGGGCCCGGGCCCGGCGGGCCTCGGCCATGTGCGCGTCCAGGGAGTGCAGGTCCAGCTCACCTTGCCGCACCTGCATCACGTAACCGTTGTGACGTGTCTCAAGGACGCGCTTGGCGGCGTCCACCGAGCGCACGGAGGGCAGGGTGGCCAGCGCCTGGCGCAGCTGGAAGACCCTGGTGTGGACGCTCTGTACGGCGCTGCGGGGTGAGTCCTCGCCCCACAGTTCCTGCACGCACAGGTCGAGCGAGACCTGGGCGCCCGCGTGCAGCAGGAGCAGCGCGAGCAGCTGTCGTGTCTTGGGCGCGGAGGGGAGCCGGCCCACGGCACCGCCCGAATCGGCGTCCGACGCGACCGCGGACAGAGAACTCACCGGTACATCCGTGATGGAAAGCGGACCGAGAACTCCGAACTCCATGGGAATTCCTCTCGTATGGACACTCCGGACTGCAGGCCGCGAAGAATCTCAGGACGTGCCGGAGAACGTAGCCGGAAGGCCGTGGCAGTCTCCAGCTGTAACTCCAGATCACCGAGGACTCTGTCACGCGCGCCCGGTTTGACACCTTTTGAAAGTTCCTTCCTTCCGATATCCGGCCAGGAGTGAATCGTGAGGCAGCCGTGCTGTCCTGGGATTCATTCGCATCTCAACGGAAGGAACTCCCGGTGGCGAGGAGACTGGTCATTTTCGACTGCGACGGTGTTCTGGTGGACAGCGAGAGACTCGGCTCGCAGGCGATGCGCGAACTGGTGGCGGCCGAAGGGCTGCATTATTCGCCGGCGGACGCCCTCGCCCTCATCCGTGGACGCAAGGTCGCCGCCTGGGTCGCCGAGCTGGAACAGGAGCTCGGCAGGGCGCTTCCGCCCGATTTCGTGCCGGAGTTCCGCCGCCGGTCGGCCGCCCTGTTCGCCACGTCCTTGCGGCCCGTTCCGCACGTAGGGCAGGTGATCGACGAACTCGCCCTCCCGTTCTGCACGGCATCCAGCGCACCCCGCGAAAAGATCGTGCACACGCTGGGGCTGACCGGCCTGCTGCCCCGCTTCGAGGACCGCATCTACAGCGCGTACGAGGTCGGCTCCTGGAAGCCGGATCCCGGGCTGTTTCTGCACGCGGCCCGCGACATGGACGTTCCGGCCGGCCGGTGCGTCGTCGTCGAGGACAGCCTGGTCGGCGTGCGGGCAGCCGTCGCCGCCGGCATGACCGCCTTCGGCTACGCACCGCCGGAGAACGGTACGGCGGCCGATCTCGCCGCGGCCGGCGCCGTCACTTTCGAGTCGATGACCGCGCTTCCCGCACTGCTCGGGAAGTGGTCGGCGCTCCAGCCCGTGAGCGCATCGATATCAGCCCGTTAGAGCGCCCTGCTTCAGTAAGTCTGTCCGTCTCTCCCGACGCCCCGGGATCGGATTGGAAGGTCACCCTCGTATGCCGCTCGTTCTGGAAGAACTGCAGCGCGTCAGCCCTGCGGCCGAAATCTGGTGGGATTCCTCACCTCTCGATTTTCCCCGGTGGCGGAACCGATTCCTGAAAGAAGCACCGGACAACGAAACGCGCGATCGCTGGGCACGGCAACTCGACCGGTTTCTCTGTCCCGGGACACCCGGCACCTCGCTCGTCCGCGGGATAACGACCAACCCCTCGCTGGTCGCGCAGAGCATTCTCGCCTCGCCCGATGTGTGGGGCAGGGAAATCCAGGACATCATCCGCGACCAGAGCGTCCCCGATGTGGAGAGCACCTTCCGTCTCGTGTACGAGGAGGCTCTGCGGCGCGCGGCGGCGCGGATGCTGCCGATGTGGGAGGCGAGTCAGGGCCGGTTCGGCTGGGTCTCCGGTCAGCTCGATCCGCGTTATATGTTCGATGCCGACCTCATGCTCGAACAGGCTCTGAGGATCGCCCGGATCTCGCCGAATCTGATGGTGAAGGTGCCCGGGTCCGCTGCCGGATACGAGGTGATCCGGCGGCTGGTGGGTCACGGGATATCGGTCAACAACACGCTCTCGTACACCGTTCCGCAGTTCCTCGCGTGTACCGAGGCCGTCGAGTCCGGACTCGCGGAAGCCCGCCGCCGGGGCGTCGCCGTCGACCGGTGGCGTGCCGTCTTCACCCATATGATCGGGCGCTTCGGCGCGAACAGCGATCTGCGCCATGAAGCGGCCACCCGCGGCATCGACCTCACCCCGGGTGACATCCGCTGGGCCGAGGTGGCCATCCTCAAGCGCATCCACCGGCGGATCCGGGAGCACGGCCACCCGGTGAAACCCCTCGTCTCCAGCCTGGAGGTCGACGATCCGGCGACGCTCCCGGGCACGTTGAGCATGCACCTGGAGCAGAGCGCGGGCGGCGCGATCGCCTACACCTGCAAGCCCCAGTTCGTGGCCGAGGTGATGCGGCGCGACAACGAGCTGCCCGCCTTCGCCCCCGACGCCATCGAACAGGAGGTGCCGGCCCAGGTGCTGGAGAAGCTGATGTGGCTGCCCTCCTTCCACAGCGCCTACGACCCGTACGGCATGAGCGTCGACGAATTCGCCCACTACGGCTCCTTCATCTCGACCTACGCCGAAGTGCTGGGCAACACACGGAAACTGCTCGACTTCATCGCCCACCGGTTCCAGACGATGACCGACTCCGCACAGCCGCTGCTGCTGTCCGCGAGCACCCGCTGACCGCGATCCGCATCAGGGAGGCAGCCTCATCATGAACCCGTCCATCGCCCTGTGGAGCCATCCCAGGTCCATGTCGACGGCGCTCGAACGGTCCTTCATCGAGCGCGGCGACTTCACGGTCTTCCACGAGGAGTTCGCCTACGTCTACTTCATGCACGAGGAACGCGCCGCGATCCCGCACAAGAACCCCCAGCCCGGCCATCCCCTCACCTACCCCGACATCAAAGGGATGATGGAGGCCGCGCGACGGGAACGTCCCGTGTTCCACAAGGACTTCCCCTACCACTGCCTGGACCACCTCCTGGGCGACCCCGAGTACCTGCTGGGTCAGGTCAACACCTTTCTGATCCGGGACCCGGAAGAGGCCGTGCTCTCCCATGCCACCGTGCATCCGGGCGTCACCCGTGACGTGCTCGGTTACCAGGAGCTGGTGCGGCTCTTCGACCGCGTGAGGGAACTGACAGGCGTTCCGCCACTCGTGCTCAACGCCTCGGACCTGGCGGCCCGGCCCCAGGAGACCATCGCCGCCTACTGCGAGGCGATCGGTGTCCCGTTCCTGCCGCAGGCCCTCGCATGGTCCGCCGGTGAGCGCCCCGAGTGGACCACGTGGAGCGGATGGCACACCGATGTCTCCGCGAGCAGCGGTATCGGGGCCCCGCCGCGCAAGTACCGGTTCGGCTACGCCGACATGCCGCATCTGCGCGACTTCGTACGGCATTGCCGCCCCTTCTACGAACACCTGGACCAGTTCCGGCTCCGGCCGGCGACGAAGGAGGCCACGACATGAGTGTCAGCACCGTGATCGTCACCGGTGGCGCCGGTGGAGTGGGCCGCGCCCTGGTCGGGCGCCTGCTCGACGACGGCAAGACGGTCATCACCTGCGACATCGACGAGGACGGGCTGAAGTCCCTGGCGGACGAGCACGACGGCCGACCGCTGGAGACGCACGTCTGCGACGTCTCCTCGCACGAGGACTGCGACTCCTTCATGGACGCGGTCATCGCGGCTCACCCGGAAGTGGACGGCCTGGTGAACAACGCCGGGCTGTATCTCGGGCAGCCGGTGTGGGAGTACGACGACGAGACGATCGACCGTGTCATCGGCATCAACATCAAGGGTCCGGTGTGGCTTTCGCGGCGGTTCGCCGATCATCTGCTGCCCGCCGAGCGGCGCGGCGCGATCGTGAACCTGGCCTCGGTCGCCGGTGAGGTGGGCAGCTCCGACGCGCTGTACGGGACGGTCAAGGCCGGGGTCATCGGGCTCACCAAGTCCAACGCCATGAACTTCGCCCCGTACATCAGGGTCAACGTGGTCTCGCCCGGGCTGATCGTCCGTACGGCCATCGCCGACCGCATACCCGACTACCGGTACGCCGAGTACAAGCGGCAGGAGCTGCTCGACGGCGACATCCTCCCCGAGTACGTCGCCGATGTGTGCGCCTATCTGCTCAGCGAGCGGTCACGGACGCTGACCGGCGCCCTGGTGCGGGCCGACAACGGCAGCTATCCGCGCTGATCGCAAGGAATCGTAAGGAAGGGCAGAGACGGTGAATCATCACTCCGGAATCCGGGGAACGGCGCAGCACGCCGGCGAGCAGCCCCTGATCATGCTCGTCGGCATGGGCGACCTGTCGGCCAAGGTCCTCACCATGCTGCTCAACGACCCGGCGACCAACCGGGTCGTGCTGGCCGGGCGGGACACGGAGGCCATCCGCAGGCGCGGCAATCTGGCCCTGTTCACCGCCACGAATCTGGGGCAGCACGGCAGCGTCGACACGGTGCACATGGACCTCAGGAACGTCGAGGCCACCGCGCACACGCTCGCCAGGGTCCGTCCGGACATCGTGTTCATGGGCGGGTCCCTCCAGTCCTGGCGGGTCATCACCCAACTGCCCAGGAAGACGTTCGAGGAACTGGACGAGGCTCAGTTCGGGCCATGGCTGCCCATGCATCTGACGCTCAATCACCTGCTGATGCAGGCGGTCGAGGCGTCCATGATCGACACAAGGGTGGTGAACGCCTCCTTCCCCGACGCGGTGGGTCCCGTGCTCGACAAGGTGGGGCTCGCACCGACCATCGGCGTGGGCAACGTCGCCAACATCGTGCCCGCCCTGACCCACGGCTCGGCACACCTGCTGGGTGTGCGCCCCGCCGATGTTGAGGTGAGGCTGACAGCCCAGCACTACTTCAGCCACTACGTGCCCCGGTTCGGGGACGCGGGCAACGGCGCGTACCACCTCGACGTGTCGGTCAAGGACGGCACCTCCGCCGAGGTCGACCACCACGCGCTGTTCGCCCAGCTCGACAACCGGCTCAAGCGCGTCGGCGGCATCGACGGCCAGTTGCTCACGGCGTCGTCCGCCGTGCGCGTCCTGCACGCCATGGCGACGGACAGCGGGGTCCTGGCACACGCGCCGGCGCCCGGCGGGCTGCCCGGTGGATATCCGGTTCGCGTCCACCGGGACGGCGGGACGCTCGACCTGCCGGAAGGGCTCACAGCTCAGGAGGCCGTCCGGCTCAACGAGGTCTGTCAGCGGGCCGACGGCATCGACCGGATCGACGACGACGCCACCGTGCACTTCACCGAGCGCGAGATGGCCGTCATGAACCGTCTGCTCGGATACGACTGCCCCAGCATGAAGCTCGGTGACTGCGCCGACTGGGCCGACGAACTGGCCCGCAAATACGGCGAGTTCGCCTCCGCGGCCCGCTGAACCACCCGTGCGACCGGTCGCCCCTCGCCCATCCACCGCCCCGTCGGGAGACTCCCATGACCACCAACACCGCCAAGTCCGCGGACGACTTCGCGGGCCAGTACATCCGCACGCTCGTGGACCGCTGGGACGAGCTGATCGACTGGGACCGCCGTGAGGAGGGCGAGCAGGGCTTCTTCGTGGAGATCCTCGCGGGAGCCGGCGCCAGTCGCGTGCTCGATGCCGCCGCCGGCACCGGATACCACTCCGTCATGCTGGCCCAGCACGGTTTCGACGTCACCGCCGTGGACGGCAGCGCGGAGATGATCGAGCGCAGCCGTCTGAACGCCGCGCGGCACGGCCAGTCGTTTCCGACCGTCCAGACGGACTGGCGGCAACTGCGCGACAACATCCAGGGACGTTACGACGCGATCGTCTGTCTCGGCAGCTCGTTCCCCCACCTCTTCGAGGAGTCCGATCGCCGTGCGGTCCTCGCCGAGTTCCACGCGGCGCTCAACCCCGGCGGGGTCCTCATAGTCGACCACCGGAATTTCGACTCCATTCGCCGCCACCGCTACGAGAGCAGCGGAAACTACTACTACTGCGGTACAGGTGCATCGGTTTCGGTCGCACACATCGACGACCAACTGTGCCGTTTCCAGTACGAGTTCACCGACGGCAGCACCCACCATCTGGAGGTGTACCCGATTCTCTCCGCCGAGCTGTCGGCCCTGCTCAGGGAATCCGGATTCGAGTCGGTCGAGGAGTTCGGGGACTTTCGCCGCGACTTCGACGAGAACTCCGCCGATTTCGTCATCCACGTCGCCAGGAAGACCTGAGAGGCCAGCGGCCATGGTAAACACATCGACACAAACACACCGCTCACGCATCGTCGCCGGATTCGTCATCACCGCGCTGCTGACCAGTTTTGTGGCAGCCACCTACGGATTCGGCTTCTATCTCTTCGCGCAGATCGTCACGGACATGCGCCGGGACCTCGGGTTCGGTTACACCGTGGTGGGCACGGTCACGGCCGCCGGGCAGCTCGGATTCCTGGTGTTCGCCCTGCTCGGCACGTGGCTGTCGACCCGTGTGGGCGGTGGACAGGTGACCATCGGATCGGCGGTCCTGTGCGGCCTGTGCCTGGTGGCCATACCGCTGACGGACAACATCGTCGTCATCGGCGCCCTGCTCACGATCATGGGCGGGACGGCGGCCTCCGTCTATGTGCCGCTGGTCGAAATCGTCGGCAGGGTCATCGACTACGAACACCGCGGCAAGGTGCTGGGCCTGATCTCCAGCGGCACCAGCTACGGCGTCTTCGTCAACAGCCTCCTGGTCCCGTCGTTCGTCGGTGCGGACAACTGGCGTGGGCTGTGGTACTGCGTCGGACTCGGCACCCTGACGGCCACCGCGATCGCGGCCTTCGCCTTCTTCCGGGTGGGGCTCTTCCGTGCCGAGGGCGCCCCCAGGGGCGGGTCCGCCGAGGAGGCCGGCCGCGACGACAGCGCACGGGCGGGATGGCGCATGGTCCTCGTCCGGTGGGTCGTCATCGTCTGGGTGATGAAGTTCCTCAACGGCTTCGCCTGTATGCCCTTCCAGAACTACCTCTCGCCCTATCTGCGTGAGGGACTCGGATTCGACATCGGCTTCGCGGCGCAGGTCTGGGGCATCATCGGAATCATCGGCATGTTCGCGGGATTCGCCGTCGGCTGGCTCTCCGACAGGATCGGCGTCCGCACCACCATGGTCCTGTGCTACGGCATGTTCTTCGTCTCGGCGGCACTGCTCGTACTCGCACCCGTCGGATTTCTTCCGCTGGTCTCCGGCGTTCTCTTCGCCCTCGCCTTCTACCCCATCTACGGGCTCGTTCCGGCCTATGTCTCGAAGTCGGCCTCCGGAGCCGCCGCCACCGTCATTTTCGGCGTCACCAATGTGACTCAGGGGCTCGGCGGAATCGTCGGCAACTACACGGCCGGCCTGCTCAAGTCATGGACCGGAGATTTCATGTGGTACTACGTCGTGATCGCCGTGACCACGGTGGTCCTGGGCACGCTCACCCTGCAGCTCCCCCGCGAGGGGTCTCCCGAGAGCTCGGTCGGTCGCACCAGCACGCCTCCCCCAACCAACAAGGATCTCTCCCATGCCCAGTGACACCATGGAAGTCCACGGAAAGCTGGAAGCCCACGAAAAGAACGCCCGCCGAATTCACTGCACCTGCCGACCCGGCGCGACGGTCTGGCTGACCGGTCTGCCCAGCGCGGGCAAGACCACGATCGCGTACGAGGTGGCACGGTTGTTACGGTCCCAGGACCGCCGCGTGGAGGTACTGGACGGCGACGAGATCCGCCGCTTCCTCTCCGCGGGCCTGGGCTTCTCCCGCGCGGACCGAAACACCAACGTGCAGCGCATCGGCCTGGTCGCCGAAGTCCTCGCCCGCAACGGGGTGGTGACGCTGGTCCCGGTCATCGCACCGTACGCCGACAGCCGTGACGCGGTGCGCAAGCGCCACCAGCAGAGCGGGGCGCCGTACATCGAGGTGCACGTGGCCACTCCCGTCGAGGTCTGCTCCGTACGCGATGTGAAGGGGCTGTACGCCAAGCAGGCCGCGGGCGAGCTCACCGGGCTCACCGGGGTCGACGACCCCTACGAGGAGCCCGAGTCGCCCGATCTGCGGATCGAGTCGCAGCACCAGACCGTGCAGAGGTCGGCCGCCATGGTCCACGAGCTGCTTGTCGAAAGGGGCCTGGCATGACGACCGTCGCCACCGTCTCCGAGGAGACCAGCAGCCCGTACGCCCTCTCGCACCTGGCCGCGCTGGAGTCCGAGGCGGTGCACATCTTCCGCGAGGTGGCGGGCGAGTTCGAGCGGCCGGTGATCCTGTTCTCCGGCGGCAAGGACTCCATCGTCATGCTGCACCTGGCGCTTAAGGCGTTCGCCCCCGCCGCGATCCCCTTCTCGCTGCTGCACGTCGACACCGGGCACAACTTCCCCGAGGTCCTCGACTACCGCGACCGTGTGGTGGCCGCACATGGGCTGCGGCTCCATGTGGCCTCCGTACAGGACTACATCGACCGGGGTGTGCTCCGCGAACGCCCCGACGGCACCCGCAACCCGCTGCAGACGCTGCCGCTGACCGAGAAGATCCAGAGCGAGAAGTTCGACGCGGTCTTCGGCGGCGGACGCCGTGACGAGGAGAAGGCGCGGGCCAAGGAGCGGGTGTTCTCGCTGCGCGACGAGTTCTCCCAGTGGGACCCGCGCCGTCAGCGGCCCGAGCTGTGGAACCTGTACAACGGCCGGCACGCCCCCGGCGAGCACGTCCGCGTGTTCCCGCTGTCCAACTGGACCGAGCTGGACGTCTGGCAGTACATAGCGCGCGAACACATAGAGCTGCCGAACATCTACTTCGCGCACGAGCGCGAGGTGTTCGCGCGCAGCGGCATGTGGCTGACCGCCGGTGAGTGGGGCGGGCCGAAGGACGGCGAGAGCGTCGAGAAGCGTCTCGTGCGCTACCGGACCGTCGGTGACATGTCCTGCACGGGCGCCGTCGACTCCGACGCGGTGACCCTGGAGCAGGTCATCACCGAGATCGCCGCCTCCCGGCTCACCGAGCGCGGCGCCACCCGCGCCGACGACAAGATGTCCGAGGCCGCGATGGAAGACCGCAAACGCGAGGGGTACTTCTGACGATGACCACCATCGACACGCTGCGCTTCGCGACCGCCGGGTCGGTCGACGACGGCAAGTCCACGCTGGTGGGCCGGCTGCTGCACGACTCCAAGTCGGTCCTCGTCGACCAGCTGGAGGCCGTCGAGCACGCCTCCCGCAACCGCGGCCAGGACACCCCCGACCTCGCGCTCCTGACCGACGGCCTGCGCGCCGAGCGGGAGCAGGGCATCACCATCGACGTCGCCTACCGTTACTTCGCCACCCCGCGCCGCCGGTTCATCCTGGCCGACACCCCGGGCCATGTGCAGTACACCCGCAACATGGTCACCGGCGCCTCCACGGCCGAGCTGACGGTGATCCTGGTCGACGCCCGCAACGGCGTCGTCGAACAGACCCGCCGCCACGCCGCGATCGCCGCACTCCTCCGCGTCCCGCACGTCGTCCTCGGCGTCAACAAGATGGATCTCGTCGGGTACGAGGAGCATGTGTTCGCCGCGATCGCCGAGGAGTGCACGGCGTACGCGAGCGAGCTGGGCGTCCCGGAGATCACCGCCATCCCGATCTCCGCGCTGGCCGGCGACAACGTGGTGGACCCGTCCTCGAACATGGACTGGTACGGCGGCCCGACCTTCCTGGAACACCTGGAGACCGTCCCGGTCGGGCGCGACCTGAGCCACTGCCACGCCCGCCTCCCCGTGCAGTACGTGATCCGGCCGCAAACCGCCGAGCACCCCGACTACCGCGGCTACGCCGGGCAGATCGTCCGCGGCACGCTGCGCGTCGGCGAGCAGGTGACCGTTCTGCCGGCCGGCCGTACCTCCACCGTGCGGGCGATCGACGGGCTGGGGCGTACGGTCGACATCGCCCGGGCCCCGCAGTCGGTGACGGTCCTGCTGGACGGCGACATCGACATCTCGCGCGGCGATCTGATCGCATCGAGTGACGACGCTCCGGCCATCACCCAGGACATCGACGCCACCGTCTGCCACGTCGCCGACCAGCCGCTCGCCGTCGGCCAACGCGTACTCCTCAAGCACACCACCCGCACGGTGAATGCGATCGTCAAGGACATCCCGTCGCGTCTCGTCCTCGATGACCTGTCCACGTGTCCGAACCCCGGGCGACTGGTCTCCAACGACATCGGCCGCGTCAGGATCCGCACCGCGGAACCGATCGCGCTGGACGCGTACGCCGACTCCCGCCGCACCGGCTCATTCATCCTGATCGACCCGGCCGACGGCACCACCCTCGCAGCCGGCATGGCGGAATCGGCGACGCGCTGACGACCGAGCCCACCGGAAGGCTGACGTTCGAGCCCACCGGAAGATCGCCGCGGCGTCTGCGGTTCAGCCGAATCACCGCGGTTCGACGCCGGTGTCGGCCAGCGGGTTCGGCAGGGGCCGATAGCGGGCGTCGGCGCCGTCGGCGTTGGTCCAGCGCAGGAGCAGGTTCGTCTTGCCGGGCAGGGTGGGCGCGGTGAGCAGGCCGGCGATCTCGGGGAGGTCGTGCCGGGCGAGTTCCCGGCGGACGGCGGGCCACGGGTCCAGCCCCGGGCGGCGCTCGGCCAGCGCGCCGACGATCTCCACGAGGTGGTTGACGACCAGGCAGTACACCAGCCGTTCCCAGCCCGCCGCCCGCGACACGTCCGGCAGGAGCTTCACGCCCTCGGCGTCCCGGAAGAGTGCCTGCACCGGAGTGCCGTCGGTGTCGACGGCGATCAGGGTGTTCTGGAGGTGTGCTTCGAGTACGACGCCGTGGTCGGCGAAGGCCGCGAGGGCGGGCGGGACGACGGCGCGCAGGTAGGCCTCCCACCAGGCCGCCGGGTCCGGGGCCGCGTCGAGGGGGCTGCCCTCGAAGCCCTCCACGAGTGCGGCGGCGAGCAGCGGGGTCGCTCCGGGCCGCAGATGGCCGTGGAAGCCGTCGCGGACCAGGACCGCGAGTTCCTCGAAGGCGAAGTCGGCCGTGCGGTAGCCGCGGTCGCCGAGCCAGGCGGCGGGGCCGTCGAGCGCGGCGAGGGCGGTGGCCGCAGCGGTGTCGGTGCGACGGAGTTTCAGCAGGTCGTGGCGCCAGAGCCGACGGATGTCGTTGGTGATGCGGACGTCCAGGCTGAACTTGAGGAACAGGTCGTGCCCGGGGGCGTACAGCGTGCGGATCGCGGCCGTCGGCCAGGTGTCGAAGCCGGTCGTGCCCAGCCGCAGCAGCCGGCCGTCCGTGAACGCCTCCGTGAGCTCCGGGCCGACCAGGTCGAGCTGCCAGGGGTGCGCGGGCAGCAGCCGGTAGCCGGGCGGGGCGTCGCCGAGGGCGTCCAGGGCGCTGGTGTCGCCCTCCTCGACGACCGTGTCCTCGCGCACGCCGAGCAGCGTGAGCGGGAAGCGGGCGTGTGCCTCGGGGGCGTACGGCAGCCAGGCCGCGACCGGGCCGCCGCCGCGCGCCTTGGGGGCGGGGTGGTAGGGGTGGCCGGTGAGGAGGGACTGCTCGGAGCGCAGGTACGGGTCGTCGGGCGGCGTCGCACGCGCGCGTGCCGTGAGCAGCGCGGCCACCGCGTCCCGGCTGTCGATCATCTCGGTGGGCAGTTCGTGGTTGGACAGCCCGGTGTGGCGGCGCAGCTCGTCGGCGACGAGTTTGACGAGCTCGGTGTGCCCGACGCGCTGCCAGCCGCCGCCGACCCGCACCTCGGGCTCGGTGGGCCGCCGCTCGCCGCGCACCCGCAGCAGACGTCCCGTGCCGGGCAGCCGGTACACGCGCCGGGCGCCGGACGCTCCCTGTGGTGCGGCCACCTCGCGCAGCAGGCAGTTCAGCAGGGGGGCGACCGCGTGGGCGTCGGCGCGTTCCGCGACGTCGGCGGCGGGTGGAGGGTTGAGGTGCACGCGATCCACTCGTTCTCTACGGTCCGTTCAGGCGGGAAGACGATCAGTATGTCTGTCGCCAGGTCTGTAGTCGGCGCCTGTCCCGACGCCCTACTCGTACCCGAGGAGCCCTCCCGTGCACCGTCTCCCCAGCGCAGAGGCCGAGGTCGCCGCCGAACTGGCCGATGTTCGTCCCGGACTCGTCTCGCGGTACCGGGCCGAGCTCCCGGGAGCCCGGGCGGCCGTGCTGACCCGGCTCTGGCGGGCCCTCGCGTACGAGCCGCTGCCCTGGGTCGAGGGGCGTGAGCGGAGCCGGGAGGGCCTCACCCTGCGCCTCGCCGACGGCCGCCGGCTGCACGGCCCGCACGCCGACCCGTACGCGACGGCCGCGTACGTCACCGCCGTAAGCCTCGACCGGACGTCGTACGACGATCCGGCCCGGCTGCTGACCGGCCTGGCCGTACCGCACGGCACGTCCTTCGCCGTCGAGCTCGGCCACAGTGTCGCGTCGTTGGCGCTGTCCCGGGCCGGGCAGGAGGGGCGGTCCGAGGAGTGGCCGGGGCGCGACTGGGAGTGGGAGCAGCGGGTGGTCGACGGGCATCCGTTCCATCCCAACTGCCGTTCCCGGCCCGGCTTCTCGGTCGCCGAGCAGCTGGCGTACGGGCCCGAGCACCGGCCGGTGGTGACGCTGGGGCTGGTGCCGACGCGGGCGGACGAGTGCCTGGTGACGGGTGAATGGCCGGAAAGCATGCGGGACGGGGAGCGGCTGCTGCTCCCGGTGCATCCGTGGCAGGCCGAGCATGTGCTCAAGCGTCCCTACGATCTCCACGGCGACGGACTCGCCGCGCATCCGCTGATGTCGCTGCGCACGCTCGCCCTTCCCGGAGGACCGCATGTCAAGACCGCACTGAGCGCCCGGCTGACGTCCTCGGTGCGGGACATCTCGGTGTACTCGATCGGTCTGTCGGCGACCCTGTCCGACTTCGCGGAGACGCTGGCGGCGCGGACGGACGGGCTGCTGCACATGACCCGCACCCTGGGGGCCGCCACCGCCGACTCGCCGGATCTGGCGGCGGTCGTGCGGGAGTCGCCGCAGGAGTACGCGGGGCCCGGCGAGCAGGTCGTACCGGTGGCCGCGCTCGCCACCACCGAGCTGCCCGGATCCCCCGTGTGGCTGGCCGAGTTCACACGTCTCGCCCTGACGGTGGGGCTGCGGCTGCTGGAGCTGGGGGTCGCGCTGGAGGCGCACGGGCAGAACCTGCTCGTGGTGCTGTCGGCCGACGGCTCCCCGGTGCGGCTGGTCTACCGCGACCTCGCCGACATCCGCGTCAGTCCGGCCCGGCTGGCCCGGCACGGCATCCCGGTGCCGGAGCTGACCGGCCGGATCGTCACCGACGACGTACCGACCCTGCGCCGCAAGCTGTTCGGCTCGCTGGTGGCCGGGGCGCTGGCGGGTACGGCGGGCTCGGGCGCGGCGTTGCGCGGGGCAATGGAGGCGGCCGTACGGGAGCTGCCGGGGACCGGGGATGTGGCCGCACTGTGCGCGGAGCCGATCCCCACGAAAGCGCTGTCGTTGATGCGGCTGTCGCCGGGGACGCCCGGGGACCAGTGGGCCGGGCTGCCCAATCCGCTGGTCACCGAGTTGTTCTGAGCCCGTTTTGGAGCGGGACACCTCGGATCAATAAGATCCGCCGATGATCACAAGAACACGGCTGGCGACCGGGGTCTGTGCCCTGCTCGCCGCGCTCGCGGCCGGGATGGCGTTCCCGGCCGGGGCGGTTGCCGATGAGACCAGTGCGACCGCGCCGAAGGTCGATCTCGTCCTCGATGTGAGCGGCTCGATGCGAGCCCGCGACATCGACGGCCAGTCGCGGATGGCCGCGGCGAAGCAGGCGTTCAACGAGGTGCTGGACGCCACGCCCGAGGAGGTCCGGCTGGGCATCCGCACGCTGGGCGCCAACTACCCGGGCGACGACCGCAGGACGGGCTGCAAGGACACCGCGCAGCTCTACCCGGTCGGCCCGCTCGACCGTACCGAGGCGAAGGCGGCGGTGGCGACCCTGGCGCCCACCGGCTGGACGCCGATCGGTCCCGCGCTGCTGAAGGCGGCCGACGACCTGGACGGCGGCGAGGGCTCCAAGCGCATCGTGCTGATCAGCGACGGCGAGGACACCTGCGCCCCGCTCGACCCGTGCGAGGTGGCCCGCGAGATCGCCGCCAAGGGCATCGGCCTGACCATCGACACGCTCGGCCTGGTCCCGAACACCAAGCTGCGTCAGCAGCTCAGCTGCATCGCCGAGGCGACCGGCGGCACGTTCACCTCGGTCGAGCACACCGACGAACTCACCGACAAGGTCAACCAGTTGGTGGACCGGGCGGCCGATCCGGTGGTGACGCCGGTCGCGACGACGGGCGCGGAGCAGTGCGCGAAGGCACCCACGCTGAAGTCCGGCCTGTACACCGACCGCGCGGAGTTCGGGCAGCAGCGCTGGTACCGCGTGGACGTCGAGCCCGGCCAGGAGCTGCGCGCGTCGGTCAGCGTGGCGGCCGACCGGGCCGTGAACCCGTCCTACGGCGTGCTGCTGCGGGCCGAGACGGTCCACGGCCGGGAGATCGTGCGCGGTGAGGCGGCGGGCAACGGCCGTACGGATGTGATGTCGACCGGGCTGCGCTATCCGAAGGCGGAGCTCGACGACGAGGACGAGGGCGAGGGCGCCTCGGCCGCCGAGACCGTGTGTCTGCAGGTCACCCACTCCTTCTCCGCGGGCTCCGGTGTGCAGACCACGCCCGGGCTGCCGCTGGAGCTGACGGTCGACGTCGTGGACGGGCCGTCGCAGTCGAGCGACGTGGCCTCCTTCGGCCTCGGGCGCGGCTGGTGGCTGCTCGGCGCGCTGATCCTCGTCGGCTTCCTGGCCGGCGTCGTCTGGGGCTGGGTGTCACGCTGGCGGGTCGCGGTCTGGAGGACCAACTGATGCGGATCACACGTGTGTTGAGCGGTGCCGTGCTGGCACTGGGGCTGGCGGCGGGTCCTGCCGCGGCCGACTCCTCGCCGTCCCCGAGCGCGTCGGAGGACGGGGGCGCGCCGACCCAGGCGGGCACCTCCTTCCGTACGGCGACCGAGGTCGAGCAGGGGCAGACGGCCACGGCGAGCGCCTCCACGGGCGACTACCTGTACTGGTCGTTCCCGGCGGACGCCGGACAGCGCCCCACCGTCAAGGCGACGGTGAAGCTGCCCGACACGCATGCCGCCGAGACCTGGCAGATCGACGTGTACGACGGCCTGCGGCGCCGCCAGTCCTGCCAGTCCGGCGCGCAGACGCGCACCGTGGCGGCGGGGGCCGCGACCGCGGAGCTGACCTGCGTCCTGCGCACCGTCCGGGCCTGGTCGGAGCAGTGGGCGAACGACCCGCTGCCGGGCACGTACTACATCCGGCTGACGGCCGTGGACGTACCCACCTCCGATCTCGGTCTGCCGATGAGCGCCGAGGTCCGGGTCGACTCCAAGGACATCGGCGGTTCGGCCGCGGTGGACGGGTCGCTCGCGCAGCCGCTCGTGCCGGGTGTGGCCGTGAAGTCGCAGGAGGACGAGGAGAGTTCGTCGGACTCGGCGGTCCTGTCCAGCATCGAGCCCGACGACGGCTGGGCCTCCGGCTGGTGGTCCGACCGCTGGGTGTGGACGGCGATCGGCGGCGTGCTGGCCGCGCTCGCGGGAATCGGCGGTTACGCGCTGACCCGCGGGGCGGGCCGGCCGACCCGGGTGCCGCCGGGCGGCTGACCTACCGCCACAAGGGGCTCACCGCACAGGCGGTGGGCCCCTTGGCCGTCACGCCTCGTTGAGCGCCTTCGCGAGCGCGCCTTCGCCGGTCACCTCGATACGGCCGCCCCGTACGGCGTCGGCCACGCTCAGCTCACCCCGCGCTACCGCCTCGCACGTCCCCGAGTCCAGGACCAGCCGTGCGTCGGGCTCCCCGGGAACGGGCCCGTCGCCGTAGACCGGCCCGTCCTCGGCGCCGACGTACAGATGGAAGTCCCCTTCCTCCAGCCGGACTTCGACCAACCCCTCCCCCTCCCCGCTGTCCCGCAGGGCTCGCAGCAGCGGCAGCGCGAACCAGTGCGCGCGCACCGCGTCGGTGGGCCGCCGCTCGCCGAGCTCGGCCTGCCCCCACTCCCCCAGCGCCTGGAGCACGGGCAGCAGCTCCCGCCCGCGCGGGGTGAGTTCGTAGACGTACGCCGCACCGGGCGGCGGCAGTCGGCGCCGGGTGCTGATGCCGTCCCGCTCCATGTCCTTGAGCCGGGACGCGAGTACGTCCGTGCTGACGCCGGGCAGATCGGCGTGCAGGTCGGTGTAGCGCCGCGGACCGGCGAGCAGCTCCCGGACGATCAGCAGGGTCCAGCGGTCGCCGACGGTGTCGAGCGCCCTGGCGGCGGAACAGTACTGGTCGTAGCTTCGGCGAGGTGACATGCGACGCAGTCTAGACATGTCGTTGGACTTTCCAAGCTCGAACTTGGTAAAACCAAGTGACACACGAACCGGAGGGGCGAGCGCGCATGGAGTTCCGGCAGTCGAACAAGCTGAGCGAGGTCTGCTACGAGATCCGCGGCCCGGTGATCGAGCACGCCGACGCACTGGAGAAGGCGGGCCACAGCGTGCTGCGCCTGAACACCGGCAACCCCGCCGTCTTCGGCTTCGAGGCGCCGGAGGAGATCCTCCAGGACATGATCCGGATGCTGCCCCAGGCGCACGGCTACACCGACTCGCGCGGCATCCTCTCCGCCCGCCGGGCCGTGGCCCAGCGCTACCAGACGCTCGGCCTGGAGGTCGGCGTCGACGACGTCTTCCTCGGCAACGGCGTCTCCGAGCTGGTCTCCATGGCCGTACAGGCCCTGGTCGAGGACGGCGACGAGATCCTCATCCCCGCCCCGGACTTCCCGCTGTGGACGGCGGTGACGACCCTGGCCGGCGGCAAGGCGGTCCACTACCTGTGCGACGAGCAGTCCGACTGGTACCCCGACCTGGACGACATGGCGTCGAAGATCACGGACCGCACCAAGGCCGTGGTCATCATCAACCCGAACAACCCCACCGGCGCGGTCTACCCCAAGGAGATCCTTGAGGGCATCCTCGACCTCGCCCGCCGGCACGGCCTGATGGTCTTCGCCGACGAGATCTACGACCAGATCCTGTACGACGACGCCGTGCACCACTCGGTCGCCACCCTCGCCCCCGATCTGGTGATCCTCACGTTCTGCGGTCTGTCGAAGACGTACCGGGTGGCGGGCTTCCGCTCCGGCTGGCTGGTGGTCACCGGCCCGAAGCAGCACGCGAAGAATTACTTGGAGGGCCTGACCATGCTGGCCTCCATGCGCCTGTGCGCCAACGCGCCCGCCCAGTACGCCATCCAGGCCGCGCTCGGCGGCCGCCAGTCCATCCGGGAGCTCACCAACCCGGGCGGCAGGCTGCGCGAGCAGCGGGACGTGGCCTGGGAGAAGCTCAACGAGATCCCCGGCGTCTCGTGCGTGAAGCCGAAGGGCGCGCTGTACGCCTTCCCTCGCCTCGACCCCAAGGTGCACAAGATCCACGACGACGAGAAGTTCGTCCTGGACCTGCTGCTGCGCGAGAAGATCCAGGTGGTCCAGGGCACGGGCTTCAACTGGCCGACCACCGATCACTTCCGCATTCTGACCCTGCCGTACGCGGAGGACCTGGAGGCGGCCATCGGGCGGATCGGGCGGTTCCTGAGCGGGTACCGGCAGAGCTGACCGCCCGGGGCGGGTAGGACCCGACCATGACGACCCGCCCTTTGCTGCTCCTCGACGTCGACGGCCCCCTCAACCCATTCCGGGCCCTGTTCCTGAACCACCGCGGCTATGTCACGCACCGGCTGCACCCGGCGAACTGGTCGGCGCGGCAGACACCGGGATCGCGGCGGCTGCGGCGCGGTCTGAAGGTGCGCCTGCATCCGGGGCACGGGGAGCGGCTGCTGGCCCTGCCGTACGAGCTGGCGTGGGCCACCACCTGGCAGCACCAGGCCAACGAGATGATCGCGCCGGTGATCGGGCTGCCCGGTGATCTGCCGGTCATCGAGTGGCCCGAGCTGTTCGCGCGGGATCCCGAGGGGCTGTACTGGAAGACCCGGCATGTGGTGGCGTGGGCGGCGGGGCGGCCGTTCGTCTGGGTCGACGACATGATCACCGACCTCGACATACGGCATGTCGCGGCCCAGCACGAAGGGGCCGCGCTGCTGCTGCCGGTCGACGCGCGCAAGGGGCTGCGGGAGCGTGACTTCGGGGAGCTGGAGCGCTGGGCTCATAACCTGTGAGCATGGCTGATCTCTTTCTCGTCCGGCACGGTGAGACCGAGTGGTCACGCTCCGGGCGGCACACCGGGTGGACGGACGTTCCGCTGACCGACCACGGGCGGGAGGAGGCACGGCGGCTGGTGCCGCTGATCCGCGCGCAACGGATCGGAGCCGCCTTCGTCAGCCCGTCGCAGCGGGCTCGCGAGACCGCCGAGCTCATCGGGCTGCATGACGCCCAGGTCGACGTCCGGGTCGACGCGGATCTACGGGAGTGGGACTACGGCGGCTACGAGGGGATCACGACCGTCGAGATCCAGCGCGAGCGGCCGGGGTGGTTCCTGTTCACGGACGGGGTCGCACCCGGGCCGCCCGACCACCCCGGGGAGACGCCGGAACAGGTCGGAGAGCGCGCCGACCGGATGCTGGCCAAGGCGGACGCGGCGATCGCCGACCGCGAGGGCTGCGTGCTGCTCGTGGCCCACGGGCACTTCCTGCGGGTGCTGACAGCCCGGCGGCTGGGGCTGCCGGCGGCCGACGGGGCACTGTTCCAGCTGGCGACGGGGGCGCTGTGCCGACTGGGCACGGAGCACGGGCGTCCGGTGATCGCCGGGTGGAATGTCAGACCCGGGTCGTAGCCTTCCCAGGAGATGGGAGCGGTGCCCTGCCGGGAGGCGGGGCCCGTGTCCGAGCGCCCGGGGAGGAGCACGCCGTGAGCAGACCACCGACCGCGACACAGCGGCGTGTCATCGACGCCGCCGATCCCGTCACCGGGCGGCTCCGGGGTACGGAGGCGCAGCTGGCGGCGCTGGTGAAGCGAGGGCTCGCCTTCCGGCATCCGCGGCCGCCGCACGATCACTTTCTGACACCGGCCGGGCATCGCATACGGGAGTCGGAGCCGATCACGCCTGAGGAACCCTCGGCACCCGCGACCGGCGGTGTGTTCGCCGCGCGGATCGGCGGTGAGGAGGACGCCCAGGGCCCGGGTCCGGCCCGGCTGCGTGAGGTGCGCGGCGCCTGGCAGGGGCTGCTGGAGCTGCGCCGGATGACCAATCCGGACGGGGCGACGGACCGGCCGTGCGGATGGGAGCGTACGCATCTGGTGCAGGCCGCCGCACTCGCGCTGGAGGCCGCCGGGCACCCACCGGCCGGGCGGGACCCCGAGGAGGGGTACCGGGTGCGGGCGACCGCGCAGCCGGAGGCGGTCGCCGTGCGCGATCCCGACGGCGCGCGGCTGCGGGCCTGCGCGGCCACACTGGAGGAGGCGGGCTGGCAGGTCGGCGAACACACCGAGCCTCGTACGAGAGCGCGCTATCTGCTGGCATCCCCGCGCCGGACATGACAGACGTGCCAAGATCGGTGCCCAGTGCATCGAAGGTGAGAAGGGGAAGCAGTGAGCGAGGAGTTTTCCGTCCGGGTCACCGTGCGCGGCTATGAGACGGATGTACAGGGGCACGTCAACCAGAGCGTGTACGTCAACTACGCGGAGCACGCCCGCTGGTCGTTGCTCCAGGCCGCGGGCATCACCCAGAGCGGCCTCATCGGCAAGGGGGTGGGTCCCGTCGCTCTGGAGACGAACATCCGCTACAAGCGGGAGCTGCTCGCCGGTGACGAGATCGATGTGACGTGTGCCTTCGAGTGGTCGGGCGGCAAGATCTTCCGCATCCGGCAGACCGTCCGCAAGACGGACGGCACGGTGGCCGCCGAACTCACGGCGGTCGGCGGTCTGCTGGACCTCAAGGAGCGCCGGATGGTGCCCAACCCGGAGGAGTACTTCAAGGAACTGGCCACGGACCCGAGCCTGTTCGGCTTCTAGCCGCGGAGGCGCCGGGCCCGTCACCTCGCCGGGCCCGTCCGCCTCGCCGGTTCCGGTCACTCGCCGGTGAACACCGCCCTGTGGTCCAGCGCCCATGCCCGGTAGCTCCGCGCCGCTCGTCCCAGTATCCGGGGTACGTCCTCGGTGACCACGGCGTTGCCGCCCTCCGCGATGAAGCGGGCGCTCGCCATGAGGCTGTCGGCGTAGGCGGCGCCGAGGCCCGCGCCGAGGAGATATTCGCGGCGCTGGTCCGGGGTCAGCTGGAGGAGCTCCACCGGGCGGCCGAGGATCTCGCCGAGGACGGCGGCCTGGTCGCCGGCGCTGATCGCCTCGGGTCCGGTCAGGGTGTAGGTGTGCCCAGCGTGGCGTGGGTCGAGCAGTGCGTTCACGGCGGCTTCGGACACATCCCGCGGGTCGACCACGCCCTGTCTGCCGTCGCTCATCGGGTTGGGCGCCGCGGTGCCCTCCCGGACGGCCGCCGCCCAGGCGAGGGTGTTGGAGGCGAAGGCGGAGGGGCGCAGCACGGTCCATTCCAGGCCGCTCGCCCGGGCGGCTTCCTCACCGGGCAGGTGCCAGGTGCCGAACCCGGGCAGCCGCCGGTCTCCGGTGCCGATCGAGGAGAGCTTCACGATCCGCCGTACCCCGGCCGACCGCGCCGCCTCGACCAGGCCTCGGTCGTGCTCGGCGTCGTCGGGGCCGAACACGCCGACCAGGAAGGCGGCTTCCGCGCCCGCCATCGCCTGCTCGACCGCGGCGCGGTCGCGGTGGTGCCCGGGTGCGGTCTCGACTCCGGAGGGCACCCGGGCCGTCGCCGGGTCCCGGGTCAGGGCCCGCACCTTCTCGCCGCGCGCCGCGAGCTGTCGTACCACTTCACTGCCGATGGTGCCGGTGGCACCCGTCACGAGGATCATGTCCACCACGATGGGCGGCGGACTGCTGCGGACTCTTGGAAATTCCGGCACGGTTCACGGGCCCGGACGGCCGTGTTCCCCGCATACGGTGGAGGGGTGACGCACACCGAGTACCGACAGGTCCTGCCCACTCCCGAGGCGCTGCGCCCCTGGGTCGCGGGCATCGGGTCGGTGTCGGTGGACGCCGAGTCCGCGGAGCCGTACGTCCAACTCCCGGATGCCACCACGAGGGTGGTGTTCCGGGTCGGCGCGGACGGCCGCCGCAGCACCCTGGTCGCCGGCCCGCGCACCCGCGCCTCGTACCACCGGGGCAAGCGGTTCACGTCCTGCCTGGAGCTGAGGCTGGCGCCCGGTACGGTCCGTCCCCTGCTCGGTGTCCCGGCGGTCGACCTCGTGGACCACATGGTGCCGTTGGACGAACTGCCCTCTGCGGTCGCACGCCAACTGGCCCGCGAACTGCGGCACATCGCGCCGGAGCAGGTGGTGCCGCGGCTGGCCGAGGCGCTCCCGGAGCGGCTGTCCGCCGTCGCCGACCGTTCCCGCACCGCCCTGCTGCGGGCCGGTGCCGACGCGCTGTCGATGCGGAGCGGCCACGCCCCCGGCCAGGTGCGGGACGTGGCACGCGAACTCGCGGTCAGCGAGCGGCAGTTGCGCAATCTGTTCGCCGAGGGTGTCGGCCTCTCCCCCAAGCACTACGCCCGTATCGACCGGGTGCACTCGGTGCTGGCCCGGGCCGACGACGTGCCCTGGGCGCAGCTCGCCGTCGCCTCCGGCTACTACGACCAGGCGCACATGACGTCCGACTTCCGCACCCTCATGGGCGTGCCGCCCCGCTCGTACTTCAGCGGCCGCCTTCCCGACGCCCAGCCGTGCCAGGTCGCCGCCCGCCGTTGACGTACGGCTGCTCCTAGGCCGCCTTCCGCCAGATCGTCATGTCCAGTTGCAGGAAGGCGAGTTCCGGCAGCGCGGTCGACTTCGTCTGGAGCACGAGCAGGGCGATGTCCCCGGAGGGGTGCCTGACGCAGATCTCGCTGCCGTTCGCCGCCGCGGCCAGTGGCCAGCGGTGGCGGTCGGCACTGGCGAGGAGGAGTCGGCAGTCGTCGAGGGACGCCCCCGACGAGCCGAACAGCTGGACGAACACGCTGGTGTCGCTCTCCAGCGCGCACCCGGCGTCCTCGCAGTCGAAGCGGATGTCCCCCTTGCGGTCCTCGCGCTGGACCGGCTCCTTGAAGCTCAGCGAGCTCTTCGCGTCCAGCCGCTGGAGGGGGTAGGGGACGGCCTGCGGCGCCTTGGACGCGGTCGGCGAGGGCTCGTCCGGTGTCCCGTCGCCCGCCTCCGATCCGTGCCCGGATGCCGATGACGACGCCGTTGACGGCTCCGGCGTCGACGGCCCTTCGGACTCCCGCGGACCGGGCGTCGACGGTGCGCCCGCGACCCAGTCGCGGAACCTCTCCCCCGCGTCCGCGACCATCCATGCGAAGCCCGTCAGCACCAGCGCCCCCGCCGTCACGGCCGCGGCCGTGATCAGCGCGGTACGCCGTCGTCGCGTCCGGCGCGCGTCCGGCACCGTCGACTGCGGCTGCGGCCCCGTGACGACCAGCGGCCCGGGGTGCAGCACCCGGGTGGGGTCGGGAACCGGCGCGGGAACGGGGGACGGAACCGTCACCTCCGGCCCCATGACCTCCTGCCACACGGCCGGTCCCGCGCCCGCGTCGGCGTCCGCGCCCAGCCCCTCCCGACACCACTCGACGACCTCCGCCAAGCTGGCCCGCTCGCCCGGATCGGCGGCCAGGCAGCGGGCGATCAGCGGACGGAGCCGCTCGGACAGCGGGGACAGATCGGGTTCCTGGTGCACGATCCGGTAGAGCACGGTGGCCGCTGGGCCGTCCCCGTACAGCGGCCGGCCCAGGGCCGCGAACGCCGCCGTCTGGCCGAGCGCGAAGACATCGGTCGCCTGCGTGACCTCGTCCGCGGTCGCCTGCTCGGGGGCCATGAACTGGGGCGTGCCGACGGCGAAGCCCGTGGCCGTGTGCGACGTGGCGTCCGCGGCCACCGAGATCCCGAAGTCGATCACCCGCGGCCCGTCGGCGGCCAGCAGTACGTTCGACGGCTTCAGGTCCCGGTGCACGATGCCCGCACCATGGATGGCCTGCAGCGCCTCCGCCACCCCGGCCATCAGCCACAGCACCGCGGGGTCGGGCAGCGGTCCGCGCCGCCCCACGACGTCCGCGAGGGAGGGGCCTGGCACGTACAGCGTGGCCAGCCAGGGCGGTACGCCGTCCGCGTCGGCGTCGATCAGCTCCGCGGTGTACGCGCCCCGGACCCGCCGGGCCGCCTCGACCTCCCGGCGGAACCGTCGCCGGAAGTCCGGGTCGTCGGCCAGCTCCGGCCGCACGACCTTGATCGCCACCGGTCGGCCGCCCTGCGTGTGCGACAGATAGACCCGGCCCATGCCACCCACGCCCAGCCGGGCGGCGAGACGATACCCGGCCACCACCGGCGGATCGTCCGCCTGGAGTGGCTGGAACACCTCGGTCGCGCTGCTCATCGGCCCGCTTCCCCCCTCATCCCCTGAACCCCCTGAATCCCCGGGGACTCCTGAAACCCCCGAGCCCCGCGGTCAACCTTGAGTTGACCGAGGCAGAAGCCTAAGCGGAATTCGGATGCGGGAAGCCACGGTCACCTGGGAAGCTCCCACTTCATGGCCGCACGACGCATCAAACCGAGTCTCTACATCTCCGTCGACATCGAGGCCGACGGCCCGATCCCGGGTCCGTACTCCATGCTGAGCCTGGGCGCCTCGGTCGCCGGGGTGCAGGACGTCGACGGTTTCACGGCGGCCGACCCCGAGGAGCACACCTTCTATCGTGAACTTCGCCCGATCAGCGAGGAGTTCGTGCCGGAGGCGCTGGCCGTGAGCGGCCTGGACCGGGAGCGCCTGGCGCGGGAGGGACACGAACCCGCCGTCGCGCTCGCCGAGTTCACCGGCTGGGTCCGTGCGGTGAGCGCGGGGTCCCAGCCGGTGATGTGCGGCTATCCGGCGTCGTACGACTGGACGTTCCTGTACTGGTACTTGCTGCGGTTCACCGGAGCGAGCCCCTTCGGCCACTCGGGCTGCCTCGACATGAAGACCCTGTACGCCACGAAGGCGGGCCTGCCGCTGCGTGCGGTGGCCAAGGGCACGATGCCGCGCGAGCTGCTGTCGAGGCGCCGGCACACGCACCATGCGCTGGACGACGCCGTCGAGCAGGCCGAGCTGTTCGCCAACCTCATGGCGTGGCCGGGGCCCGGGTCGCCCCGGTGATCTCCTCCCCCGCCTCCATGGGATGGGTCACGTCGTGCGCGTCCCCTCCCTTGCCCAGATGGTTGAAGACCAGGTTGAGCGCCACCGCCGCCACGCACCCCGTCGAGATGCCCGAGTCGAGCACGATCCGCACCGTCTCCGGGAAGGCGTGGTAGAACTCCGGCGCCGTGATCGGGACGATGCCGACGGCCAGTGAGACGGCGACGATCAGGACGTTGTTGTCCTTGTCCAGTCCGGCCCGGACCAGGGTCTGGATGCCGCTGGCGGCCACCGAGCCGAAGAGGACCACGCCCGCGCCGCCCAGGACCGGGCGGGGTACGACCGCGATGAGCGACGCCGCCATCGGGCACAGGCCCATCAGCACCAGGAAGCCACCGCCCACGGCGACGACGTACCGGCTGCGGATCTTCGTCATCGCCACGAGGCCGATGTTCTGGGCGAAGGCGCTGCACATGAAGCCGTTGAAGAAGGGGCTGATCGCGGAGCCGAGGGTGTCGGCGCGCAGGCCTGCCGCGATGGTCTTCTCGTCGGCCGGGCGCTCGACGATCTCGCCCAGCGCCAGCATGTCGGCGGTCGATTCCGTCATCGACACCACCATCACCACGCACAGCGAGACGATCGCGGCGAGCTGGAACTGCGGGGCGCCGAAGTGGAACGGGGTGGGGAAGCCGATGACGTCCGCGTCCGCCACCGGGCCGAAGTCCGTGACGCCGAACGGGATCGCGATGAGCGTGCCGATCACCAGGCCGAGCAGCACCGCGATCTGTTTCACGAAGCCCCGGGTGAAGCGGCGCAGGAGCAGCACGATCAGCAGGGTCGCGGCGGCCAGACCCAGGTTCGTCGCCGAGCCGTAGTCGTGCGCCGCGGGGTTGGGGCCCTGCGCCCAGCCGAAGGCGACGGGGAGCAGGGAGATGCCGATCAGGGTGATGACGGTGCCCGTCACCACGGGTGGGAAGAAGCGGACCGCCTTGCTGAAGAAGGGGGCGGCGAGGAAGCCCAGGAGGCCGGCGACGATGACCGCGCCGAAGATGACCGGCAGGGCGTCGGACTTGTCCTCGGTGGAGGCGACGACCGCCGTCATGGGGGCGACACCGGCGAAGGTGACGCCGTTGACGAACGGCAGGCGGGCGCCGATCTTCCAGATGCCGAGGGTTTGGAGGAAGGTGGCCAGGCCCGCCGTGAAGAGGCAGGCTCCGGTGAGGAAGGTCAGTTCGGTGGCGGAGAGGCCGATGGCCGCGCCGACTATCAGGGGTGGGGCGACGACTCCCGCGTACATGGCGGCCACGTGCTGAAGGCCGGTGGTCGCCATTTTCAGGGCGGGGAGTTTCTCGTCTACGGGGTGGGTGGGCACTGCGGCTCTCCTCCGGTCGGCTAACACGTCGGCTTTGACGCGGGTTCATGGAGGTGGTGCGCGGTCGTGCGGGACCGGCGGGGGGTGGGGGTGTGGGGACGGTGACCGTTCCGGGGGGGGGGGGTGGCACAACCCGCCCCGCGACAGCCCCCCCCCGTCCCCCCCCCGGGCCCCAGGGACGCGCGCGCGGCGCGCCGCCCCCCCCCCGCCGCGCCCCGGGGGGGGCGGGGGGGGGTTGTGACGGGACTGGAGTAAAAACAAGAGCGCGCCCGCCCCAACGAAAGTGTATTATATCTGGGGGTGGGTGTGTGAGAGAAAA
>NZ_JBHYJA010000049.1:72460-84427 GCF_042740355.1 Streptomyces sp. NPDC059010 | reverse complement strand
CTTGAGGTAGCGCAGCTCGCCCTCACCGCCCGCGCGGGGCGCGATCGTGTGGCTGGTGGCCCCCGGGACGTGAACCGTGGGACGTGAAACCTGACCAGGCATTTCGAGACCCCTTCACTCTCCACTTCGGAGGCATGGCCTGCGCCCGCAGCGGGAAGCATATTTGATTTGGACAGCGGTGGCCTGTTAGCCGTCGACGAGGAAGCGGAGACGCGGTGCCCCGCTTGACGCGTCAGGGCCCGACGCGGGTGAAGCGGGTGGTGATGGTGAGGGTCGTGAGGGCCTTCATCAGACCGAGCGGGTTCGCCGTCATCCCGAAGTCGCGGCGGGCGATGTCGACCTCGGCGGTGAGCGTGACGGCGTTTTCGGAGGCCTCGGTGGCCCGGGCGGTGAAGCTGAGGGGCCGGGTCCGGCCGCGTACGGTGAGCTCACCGGTGACCTCCGCGGACGCGGGGCCGCTCGGGGTGACCCGGATCGCCGTGAAGACGAACGAGGCGTGGTTGGCCACGTCGAAGAAGTCCGCCGTCCGCAGGTGCGCGTCCCGCTTGGTGATCCCGGTGTCCACGGAGGCGGCGTCGACCGTCAGGGTGCCGTGCGCGGAGCCGTCGGCGAGCACTGCGCCCTCGCCGGAGAACCTGGTGAACGCTCCCTTGATCTTGGCGAGGCCCCAGAATCCCGTGTGCTGGAGGGTGATGGACGAACGGTCCGAGTCCAGGGTCCAGCGGCCGACGGCGGCTTCCGCAAGCGGTGCCATGGGTGCGGAACGGTTCGGGCTGTCGTACATGTTCGGTCGCGTCTCCTGGAACGGCCCGACGGGGCCTGCCGAGTGGGTGGGCATCAGCAGGCTATGAGCAGCGAATGAGACGTGACATGTCTTCCTGTCTGGACTTCATGTCCGATCGTCTCGGGTGCTTGCCTTACCGTGAGCGCATGGATGTTCTCGCCGACGTGGTCACCGCCATGCGCACCGGTCGCTCCTCGTACGGCCGCGCGGACGTCCGGGCCCCCTGGGGGCTGCGCCTCACCCGGTCCACCGGGGCGGCCTTCCACCTCGTCCTGCAAGGGACCTGCTGGCTGCTGCCGGATGGTGAGCCGCCCCTCGCGCTGGGGCCAGGGGACGCCGTGCTGTTGCCGCGCGGTGCCCCGCACGCCGTCGCCGACCAGCCGACGACCTCACTGGTCGACGTCGACCTGAAGACCTCCGGCAAGGCGGACCTGCCACCCGGCTTCGATCCGACCGGCGGGCAGGGGCCCCGCAGCCTGCTCCTGTGCGGCACCTACCGGCTGGAGCGGGAGCGCCCCCACCCCCTCCTGAGCACTCTGCCTGACGTCGTGCACCTTCGGGCGAGTCCGGGCGGACACCGCACCCTGCACACGGCGATCACCCTGCTCGGTGAGGAGATCGACGCCGACCCGCCAGGTTCTCGCGCGGTCGTCCCATCGCTGGTGGACGCCGTTCTGGTCCTCATCCTGCGCGCCTGGCTGGAGCAGCAGGGCGACCACCCGGCCCACGACTGGTCCAAGGCTATGGCCGACACCGCCGTGGCGCGGTCGCTCGAACTCATCCACGCTCGGCCCGCTCACCCCTGGACGGTGGCCACCCTGGCCGCCGAGGTGGGTCTGTCCCGGGCGACGTTCGCCCGCCGTTTCGCCGAGGCCGTCGGCGAACCCCCCCTCACCTACCTGGCCCGCTGGCGCATGACCACCGCCGCCCGCCTGCTCCGCGAGGACAGCGGGCCACTCGCCGGCGTGGCCCAACAGATCGGTTACACCTCGGAGTTCGCCTTCGCCAAGGCGTTCAAACGGGACTTCGGCCTGGCACCGGGCGCTTACCGCCGCCAGGCCACCGCCGGTCCCGAGACCGCCCAGCCCTGACCGCTCAGCGGCTCAGGCTGCCGCCGGCTTCTGGATGCGCGGGTGGTTCTCCAGAGCCCGGTGCACGGCCTTCGCCGGACGTCCGAGCAGGGTTTCCAGATCATCGGTGATTCCTGCCCGCGGTGCTCGCCGTGGTGGTCGTGCCGAACGCGGCGAAGTCCTCGAGCCTTCCCTGATCCGCGGGGTCTTCCGACCCCGGCTTCCCCTCAGGGAGCCGGGGTCGAGGGCGCCTCGCCGGGAGCCGCGGCGTCGGCCAGACAGGAGCGGACGATCTTCAGCACCGCGCCGTCGAGATCGGCGAGCCCAGACGCGGTCCCCGGGCGGGTGAGCAGACCGCCGAGCACCATGTCGACGAGACTCGCGCCGACCTCCTCGGCCGTGTGCGGTCCGGACGGGTCGAACCAGGTCCAGGCCCACTGGGCGGAGCCCATCATCAGCAGGCTCTGGAGGTTGGGGTCGCCCTCGCGGAACTGGCCGCTCTCGGTTCCCTTGCGCAGGATGTCCCGGACGAGGCCCAGGTACTCCCCGCGCAGACGTACGCCCTCGCTCATCGTCTCGTGGTCCGCGAGCCGGGCGATCTCCCGCTGGAAGGCCACCGTGGCGTCACGGTCGTGTTCCTGGTAGAGCACGAAGGCGAACAGCATCCCCGCGAGCTGTTCCGGCGGCGAGGACAGCCGGTTCACGATCAGGTATGCCTCGGCCAGCCTGCGGCGCATGTAGGACTCGTGGAGCGCGGCGAGGAGCCGGTCCTTCGTGCCGTAGTGGTGGACGATGGTGCCCTTGGAGATGCCCAGTTCCGCCGCGATGTCGCTGAAGTTGGTGCCGTCGTAGCCGGACTCTGCGACTCTGCGCGTGAACGACTCCAGGATGTGGCCCGACCTGCCCGGGGCGCCCCCACCCGCGCGCCTAGCAGCCATTTCAGGTCCCTCCATGCTCCCGACGACGAACGCTCCCCACCCTATCCCGTCGACTGACCGTACGAGCGACCAGTCAGGCAGACACGGTGAAGGCAGGGAACGGCTCGCCGTCCTCCGGGCGCAGGATCGTCAGGGTCAGTGCCGTCCCCGGTGGCGGGGCGATGGCGGCTCCCAGGACCGGTGCGTGCAGCCAGGGCCCTTCGGCGAGTTCGACCAGTGCCTGGATCGTCGCGCTCCCCGCCTCGCCCGGCGTCGACACCGCGGCCACGACCCGCGCCGTACCCACGGTCTCGGCCCATCGCAGGTCCCGCGACTCGCAGGCCGTGCACGCCTCGGCGTCGGGGCGGCAGTGGTGACCGCACGCGTCGCAGCGGCGGATCAACAGCACGCCCTCCGTGAGCCCTTCGAACCACGCCGCTGATGCCGCGTCCCGGCGGGCGGTGATGTGCACGGTCATGGAGAGCTCCTTCAGGAGACGTGCCCGGCGCCGAGCACCAGGGTCGCGTGGTGGTCGAGGACGCCGCCGTTGCCGCTGACCAGGGCGATGTCGTGGCGCGGGACCTGGCGGCCCTCGCCTGCCTCGCCTCGTACCTGCTGGACGGCTTCGACCAGGGGGGTCATGCCCCAGAGGTAGAAGCCCGACAGCTGTCCGCCGCCGGTGTTGGTGGGCAGTGCGCCGCCGGGGGCGAGTGCGCCGGAGGACGCCAGTTCCCCGGCCTCTCCCTTCGCGCAGAACCCGTAGTCCTCCAGGGTGACCAGCACCGTGTAGGTGTAGCAGTCGTAGATCTCCCGGACGTCCACGTCGGACGGGGTGATGCCGGCCATCTTCATCGCGGCGGCTCCCGAGGCGGCGGCTCCGGTGACGAGGCCGAAGTCGCTGCCTCGCTCCATCACGTATCCCGGGTGTGCCTGGCCCCAGCCCCACACATGGACCGGTGGCCTGGGCAGGGCGGCGGCGCGCTCGGCGGTGGTGACGACCACGGCGGCGCCTCCGTTGGACACCACGCAGCAGTCGAACAGGTGCAGTGGCTCCACCACCCAGCGCGACCGGTGGTAGTCCTCCAGGGTCAGCGGGCTCCGGAACTGTGCGGCGGGGTTGTGCGCGGCCCACTGCCGCTGCCCGACCGCGACGGCACCGAGGTGGTCGTTGGTGACGCCGTAGTGCGCCATGTAGCGGGCGGCGGCCACGGCGTAGCGGTGGTTGACGCTGGTGAATCCGCCCGCTGTCTCCGCGCTGCGGAAGCCGGTGGCGGTGAGCGAGCTGGAGAGGTAGGCGTCTCCGCTCCGGGCGTTCTCGCGCAGCGGCGCGTCCGCGAAGACGCAGACGACGGTGGTCGCGGCGCCGGAGAGCACGGCCGCGGCGGCCTGCGCGACCATGATGCCCGCGGAGGCGCCGAAGGACTGCACCTGGGAGAGCAGGGTGAGGTCGCGCAGGCCCAGGCGCTTGGCGAGGCCCAGGTCGAGACCGGGGCTCTTGCCCGCGTTGATCAGGAGCCCGTCCACGTCCCTCAGGTGCAGGCCGGCGTCCGTCACCGCGAGCCGTACCGCCTCGTCGGCGAAGTCCGCCGCGGTACGCCCGTACACCTTGCCGACCTCGGTCAGACCGAGGCCCGCTATCGCCGCGTGGCGGCCGCTCATCCGGATCTCCCTTCTTCAGAGCACTTCGTCAGAGCACTTCGTCAGAGCACTCGGCAGAGCACTCGTCAGACCGTTCGTCATATCGGTCGTCAGGCCACCGCGGTGGTTCGGCGTGCCCGCGCGTTGCGTTCGCGTGCGAAGTCCAGGGCGTCGTCCCAGGTACAGCCGCGGTTGATCATCACGCGGTACTTCATGATGTGCGTGGGGTGGTCGACCGCCAGCGCGCCGGTGAGGCGTTCGCCGGTGCGGTAGAGGGCCACCCATCGCCCGTCCGCCGGGTCACCGCTGACGACCTGGACCTCGTCGGCGTGGGAGATCCCGACGAACTGGATGCGGGTGCCGTACCAGTCCGACCAGAAGTAGGGGACGGTGGAGTACGGCCGGGCCTCCCCCGGGTTCAGGGCGTTGACGGCGGCGATGGCGCCCTGCTCGGCGGCGCTGGTCCAGTGTTCGAGCCTCATCGGCTGTCCGAACAGCGGGTTGTGCCAGTGCGCGACGTCACCGGCGGCGTAGACGCCGGGCACGGACGTGGCCAGCGTCTCGTCGCAGCGCACCCCGTCGGCGAGCGCGACACCGGAGCCGTCCAGCCAGGAGGTGGCCGGGTCGGCGCCGATGCCGGCGACGACGAGGTCCGCGTCCAGGGTGCTGCCGTCCGCGAGTTCGACGCCGATTCCCTCGTCGCCCCGCCGGATCGCCCGCACGCCCACCCCGCGCCGCAGATCGGTACCGGCCCGGTCGTGCAACGCGGCGCAGGCCACGCCCATCTCGTCGCCCAGCGCCCGGCGCAGGGGAACGTCGGCGGCCTCCACGACGGTCACCGGCAGGCCGCGCTCACGGGCGGCCGAGGCGACCTCCGAGCCGATGAAACCGGCGCCGACGACGACGATCCGGGCTCGGTCGTCGAGCGCCCGGCGCACCGCCGCCGCGTCGTCGGCCGTGCGCAGGGTGTGGACGCCCGCGAGCCCCTTCGTTCCGGGCAGGACCCGGGCGACGGCTCCCGTGGCGATGACCAGCGCGTCGTACGGGACCGGGGCGCCGCCGTCCACCAGGACCGCACCGCCTTCGGTGTCCAGGCCGCTCGCGCGGGCGCCGAGTCGCAGGTCGACGCCGAGTTCGCGGCGCAGGGTGTCCTCGGAGCGGAAGGTGGTGTCCGGCGGGCCGCCGGGCGTCTTCGCCAGGTACGCCTTGGACAGGGGCGGACGGTCGTAGGGCAGGTGGTCCTCGGCGCCGATGAGCGTGATGGAACCGGTGAAGCCGCTCGCGCGGGCGCCTTCGACGGCGCGCAGTCCGGCCAGGGAGGCGCCGACGACGACCAGTCGCTGTGGTGTGGTCACGGCTGTCGGTCCTCGGCCAGCCGGAGTGCCTCGGTCGGGCAACTGTTCACCGCTGCCTGGATCTCGGCCAGCCTGCCGCCGGGGACGACGTCGGACCTGAGTACGAGGGCACCGTCGTCGTCCACCTCGAAGACGTCGGGCGACAGGGATTCGCAGATGCCCAGTCCGGTGCACTTCCCGCGGTCGAGCAGGATCTTCATGGTCGGGTCGCCTCCTTGGCGTCGAGAGGGCTGAGCGAACGATGGGCTAGGCGGACGGTCCGAGCTGGACGGGGAGCCGCCGGATTCCGTTGATGAAGTTGGAGCGGAACCGCTCGGGTTCGCTGGCGAGCCGCATCTGCGGGAAGCGGGCGAAGAGCCGGCCGAGCAGCACCCGTGCCTCCATGCGGGCCAGGCTGTTGCCCAGGCAGAAGTGGGTGCCGGTGCCGAAGGCGAGGTGGTTGACCGGGTTGCGGGTGATGTCGAAACGGTCCGGGTCGGCGAACACGGCCTCGTCGCGATTGGCGGAGCCGTAGAACATCACGACCTTCTGGCCCTCCTCGATCCGCTGCCCGCCGAGGACGGTGTCGCGGGTCGCCGTACGCCGGAACTGGATCACCGGCGCGTGGAAGCGCAGCACCTCCTCGATCGCGGACGGCAGCAGCTCGGGGTCGGCACGGAGGGCGTCCCACTGGTCGGGGTGGTCGCCGAGCGTGAGCACGGCTCCGGTCAGCAGGTTGCGGGTGGTCTCGTTGCCGGCGATCACCAGCAGCTGGAAGAAGCGGTTCAGGTCCCCGGTGGACAACCGTTCACCGTCGACCTCCGCGTTGACGATCGTGCTCCAGATGTCGTCGGTGGGGTGCGCGCGCTTGGCCCGGGTCTGCTCGGCGGCGTACGCGAACATCTCGGTGAAGGCGGAGACGAAGGCCGGCAGACCGCCGTACGAGGGGTCGTCGAGCCCGACCATCCGATTCGTCCAGTCGTAGAGCAGACCCCGGTCGGCGGAGGACACCCCGAGGACGTCGGCGAGGACGCGCAGCGGCATCTCGGACGACACCTCCTCCACCAGGTCGATCTCGGTGCCGGGCTTCAGGTCCGCCACGATGGCTTCCGCGTGGGCGTCGACCGAGTCGAACATGCCCTTCACCATGCGCGGGGTGAACGCCTTGCTGACGATGGACCGCAGCTTGCCGTGGTCGGGCGGGTCGATGTTGAGCATCATCTGCTGGAGCGCGGCAAGGTCCTTCGGCCGCTGGTCCCGCAGGAACGTGGCTCCCGCGTGCGAGGAGAAGACGGCCGGCTCGCGGGAGACGGCGAGGACGTCCTCGTACCTGGTCACGGCCCAGAAGCCCGGTCCGCCGGCGAAGCCCTCGGAGGGCGGCTCCTCGATCCAGGCCACGGGCCGAGTCCGGCGCAGCTCCGCGAACAGGTGGTGCGGGACTCCGTCGCGGTAGGTGTCCGGATGCCCCAGATCCGGGCCCAGCGTCTGAGTGATCACTCGAACTCCTCGAATCCGTCGTCGTTCTGAACGTGCTCATTGATACTGACCGTACGTACGGTCTAACGTAAGCACGCAGCCTACCCGACGGTCAACCGCTCACGTGAGAACGGCGGGGCCGGAACACCAGGAAGGTCACCTCATGGACAGCACGATGCAGGAGGCGGAGCTGCTGGTCAGCGGCATCTTCCGGCACGGGGCAGCCGTGCACGCGGACAGCCGCGTCCACCACTACCGGGGAGACACGACCACCTCGACGGCCTTCTTCGGTCTGGCCGAGCGGACCGAGCGGCTGGCCGCCGCACTCGCCGGACTGGGGATCGGGCGGGACGACGTGGTCGCCACCCTGGCCTGGAACACCCCCGCCCATCTGGCGGCCTACTTCGCCGTCCCGGGCATGGGCGCGGTGCTGCACACCCTGAACCTGCGGCTGCACGACGACCAGCTCGTCTACATCGCGGGCCACGCGGCCGACAAAGCGGTCATCGTGGACGCGGATCTGGTGCCGCAGCTGCAGCGGATCATCGACCGGCTGCCGACCGTCCGGCACGTGATAGTCGTCGGCGAGGCACGGCTGGAGGCCCCGGAGTGGGTCGCCGTGCACGACTACGAGACCTTGCTGGACGCCGCCCCGCCCGGCTTCGACTGGCCGGAGCTGCCGGAGCGTTCGGCTGCCGTCCTGTGCTACACGACCGGCACCACCGGCGCTCCGAAGGGGGTGGCGTACAGCCACCGCTCGATCTATCTGCACACCCTGCAGATCTCCAGCGGCAGCGCCTACGCGATGAGCGACGCCGACCGGGTGCTGCCCATCGTGCCGATGTTCCACGCCAACGCCTGGGGCTGGCCGTACGCGGCCTGGCTGGCCGGGTCGGACCTGATCATGATCGACCGGTTCCTGCAGCCCGCCCATCTCGCCCGTGCGATCGGCGAATTGAAGGCGACCGCGGCGGCGGCGGTGCCGACGCTGTGGAGCGGACTGGACGAGTACGGGGTCGGCGCGGGCACGGACTTCAGCAGTCTGCGGCTGGCCGTGGCAGGGGGATCGCCGTTGTCGGCGGCGCTGGCGGACAGCTTCCACGCCCATCACGGGGTCCGGCTCACCCAGGGCTGGGGCATGACGGAGACCAGCCCGCTGCTGACCTTCTCCCGACCGCCGCACGGCACCCCCGACGACCAGGCGACCGGGTGGACCACCCGCAGCGGCCGGCTCGTGCCCGGGGTGCGGGCCCGTGTGGTGGACGAATCGGGAACCGAACTGCCCTGGGACGGCAAGACCGTGGGAGAGATCGAGCTGAGCGGCCCGACCGTCACGGGCTCGTACTTCCGGGCCACGGCCGAGGAACAGGCCGACAAGTTCCGCGACGGCCGACTGCGCAGCGGCGACCTGGGAGTGATCCACCCCGGCGGCTGGGTGGAGCTGAAGGACCGGCTCAAGGACGGCATCAAGAGCGGCGGCGAGTGGATCTCCACCGTGGAACTGGAGAACGCACTGACCGGACACCCCGCGGTGGCGGAAGCCGCAGTGGTGGGCGTACCCGACCCGCGGTGGGAGGAACGGCCGCTGGCCTGCGTGACATTGCGCGAGGGGGCGACCGTGACCCCCGAGGAACTGCGGGCGTTCCTGACCGGCCGGGTCGCCCGCTGGTGGCTGCCGGAGCGCTGGGCCTTCGTCGAGAGCATCCCGAGAACGAGCGTGGGCAAGCTCGACAAGAACCGGATCCGACGGTCCTACGCCGATCAGGAGCTCGCGGTGACGAAGCTGGGTTGACCGCACGTTGACGCACGTTGACGCAGGTCGAGGCGCCCCGACTCGGACTTGCGAGAGAAAACCGATCGGTCTACAGTGATGGAAACCGATCGGTTTTCCACTCTGTGCATCGCGACCGCCGTCAACACGCTGGTCCCCTGAGCCGAAGAGAGTATTGACAATGAGTGAATCTTCAGCGCAGAAGTTCTACGCCCTGAACATGTTCGACGTGGTCGACGTGGAGAAGTACCTCGGGTATTTCAGCCGACTTCCCGAAGTGGCCCCGCAATACGGCGGCCGCATAGTGACGTTCGGCCGTTTCCGGAACAGCGTCACCGGTGACCTCGCGCCGCGGCAGGTTCTGTTCGTCGTCGAGTGGGACTCCGAAGAGGCATTCAACAGCTTCCGCGACGACCCGGAGTTGGCCGACCTGCATCCGCTGCGGGAGGACGGGACGGCCTCCTACATCTGGCAGACGTTCGACGGCGTCGAGATGAGCGACCCCGCCAGCGTTTCGGTCGACGACGTCCTGGCGGTACTCAAGCCCTGACACCCACGTCATCGCGGAGCCCGATCCAGATGAGCCAGCCGACGCGCCGTCGGCTGGCTCGTGGCGCCCCCGCCACGTCCGGAGGCGCCGACAGGGCCAGACGCTCAGCGGCGCAGATAGACGGACTTGTGCTCGACGTACGCCGCCAGCCCCTCGGGGCCCAGCTCGCGCCCCAGTCCGCTGGCCTTGACGCCCCCGAAGGGTGCGCCGAGGTCGATGTTGTAGAAGTTCACCCCGACCGTGCCGGTGCGCATCCTGCGGGCGACCTCCAGGCCCTTTTCCTCGTCGGAGGTCCAGACGGTGCCGGCCAGGCCGTACGGGGAGTCGTCGGCGATCGCCACGGCCTGGTCGACGTCGTCGTACGGAATGACCACCAGGACCGGGCCGAAGATCTCCTCGCGGGCGACGACGGCGGAGTTGTCCACGTCCGCGAAGACCGTCGGCTCGACGAACCAGCCCCGCTCCAGGCCCGCGGGCCGGCCGCCACCGGTGACCACCCGTGCGCCACCGGCCCGGCCGGCGTCGATGTAGGACTCGACGCGGTCGCGCTGTCGGGCCGAGGCCAGCGGGCCCACCCGGGTGGCCGGGTCGGACGGGTCCCCCACCCGCAGGGAGACCGCGAGGGCCGCGACGGCGTCGACGACCTCGGTGTAGCGGCTGCGGGGCGCGAGGATGCGGGAGCTGGTGTAGCAGGTCTGTCCGGTGTTGAGCAGGCAGGCCCAGGCGAGTCCGCGTACCGCCTGGCCGAGGTCTGCGTCGTCCAGCACGATGGCCGCGCTCTTGCCGCCGAGTTCCAGCGTGGCGGGCCGCAGCAGCCGCCCGCACACCTCCCCGATGGCCCGTCCGGCTTCGGTGGACCCCGTGAAGGCCACCTTGTCGACGCCGGGGTGGGCGACCAGGTACGCGCCGGTCTCGCGACCACCGGTGACGACGTTGACGACCCCGTCCGGGATCCCGGCCTCCTGCGCGGCGTCGGCGAGTTGGAAGGCGTCGAGCACGGTCTCGGGCGCCGACTTGACGACGACGGCGCAGCCGGCCGCGAGGGCGGGCGCGACCTTGAACATCATGAGCGACTGAGGGAAGTTCCAGGGGACGACGACGGCGACCACCCCGACCGGCTCGCGGCGCACCACGGTGGTCCCGGGGCCGGGGAACGCGGGGCGCCGCTCCTCCTGCGGGGTGGTGCGGGCCAGTTGGGCGAAGTAGCGCAGAGTCCGGGCGGGTCCTGCCCCCTCCACCGGGCCGGACACCGCGATCGGCATGCCCATTTCGGCGGTGACGATCCGCGCGGTCTCCTCGGCCCGCCGTTCCAGCGCGTCGGCGAAGCGGTCGAGGGCCGCCGCCCTGGTCTCGCCGTCCCAGGACGCCCACGGCGACGCGGTCAGCGCCTGCCGGGCCGCGGCGACGGCGGCGTCGACGTCGGCGGGGGCGGTGTCGGGCGCCTCGCCCACCGGCTGCTCGGTGAAGGGCGAGATCACCGTGAGGGTGCCGGACGCGGTACTCGGCCGCCACTCGCCTCCGATGAAGAGGTGTTCGCGGCGGTGGCGGGGCTCGGTCCGCGGAGGCGCGGGATCCGACGGCGTGGTCTGCGCTGACATGGGTCAACTCCCAGGAATCAGTACGGGTTTGACGGTCACGCCGGATGCGGCGTCCCGCTCGGCGGTGTTGATCTCGCTGAGCGGATAGGTCCGCACCAGGCGTTCGATGGGAAAGCGGCCCTGCCGCCACAGTTCGATCAGCTGGGGTAGGAAGCGGCGGGGTACGGCGTCGCCCTCCAGGATTCCCGTCACGGTCTTGCCGGTGGACAGAGCGGCCGGGCCGAGGACAAGGTCCCGGGACTGGGCTCCGACCAGGCCGATCGTTCCCCTGACCCGCAGGCTGTCGACTCCGTCCCTGATCACCTCCGGAACCCCGGTGGTGTCCAGGACGTAGTCGGCCCCTCCCCCGGTGATCTTGCGGAGCCGGCGGGGTACGTCGTCGGCGTCGCCCGACAGGACAGATGTGGCGCCGAGTTCCTGGGCCAGGTCGAGCCGGCTCTCGTGCAGGTCGACCGCCACGATCGTGGCGGCTCCGGCGACCTTGGCCGCCATGACGGCCGCCAGCCCCACGCCGCCCGCACCGAACACCACGACGCGCGAACCGGCGCGGACGCCGAGGGCGAGCAGGATCGATCCGGCACCGGTCTGGATGCCGCAGCCCAGGGGGGCGAGAAGTTCCAGCGGCAGATCCGGGTCGACGACGACCGTGTTGCGTACGTCCACGACGGCGTGGGTGGCGAACGAGGACTGGCCGAACCAGCGCGAGGCGACGGGCTTGCCGTCGGCGTCGGGGGCCCGGGCGGCCCCCCCCCCGGGGTCGGCGCGGCGGTGGGGGGGCGGTGTGTACGGCCCCGCGTAGGCGGGGTGTGGGGGGAGGGAGAGAGAGCGG
>NZ_JBHYJA010000049.1:0-72450 GCF_042740355.1 Streptomyces sp. NPDC059010 | reverse complement strand
GGTTCGCCCCCCGGGGGGGGGGGGGGCCCCCGGTGCGGGCCCACCCCCGGGGGGGGGGGGGGGTTGGCGGGGGGGGGGGGCCCCGGGCCCGCCCCGGCTCGGGGGCCCGGCGCCGGTGAGGTTGCGCTGGAGGAACGACCGGCAGTAGGCGGGGTGTCCGTCCAGGCAGTTCTCGCAGGCGCCGCAGTGGTCGAACGACAGCAGGACGTGGGAGCCCACCGGCGGCTCCGTCACGCCGGGCCCGAGGGCCTCGACGACCCCGGCTCCCTCGTGGCCCGCGATGATCGGCGGCCGGGCGAAAAAGCCCTCGCCGCGCGGCAGTACGTCCGTGTGGCAGAAGCCCACCGCGGCGATGCGCACGAGCACCTGCCCCGGCCCCGGATCGGCGATGTCGACCTCTTCGACGACGAAGGGCCCGTCACCGGCCCTGAGTACAGCTGCCTGCATGCGCATGTCCGCTCCCGGGGGTCCGTCCGCGTAGGGGTCCGCGCGTATCGGTCCGCGTACCGTGACCGACACTACTGTTGACCGTACGAGCGGTCAACAGTAGCTTCATAGCTACCACCCGCACGACGAAGGAGCCGAGCGTGGCCCTCCCCGTACAGTCACCGGAGATCCTGGATCAGCCGGAGCAGGAGGCCGCCGCGGTCCTGCGCCGCGAGGGTCCGGTCGCCGTGATCACCCTCAACCGGCCCCGGGCGATGAACGCGGTCAACGCGGCGATGTCGGCGGCCGTCGGCAACGCGCTGCGGGAACTCGACGAGGACCCGGAGCTGAGCGTCGGCGTGATCACCGGGGCGGGGCGGGCCTTCTGCGCCGGCGCCGACCTGAAGGAGCTGGGGGCCGGCCGGCCGGTCAGTGCGCCCGGGCATCCCGAATGGGGGTTCGCCGGGCTGGTGCGCCACGTCGTCGACAAGCCGCTCATCGCCGCCGTCAACGGCTTCGCGCTCGGCGGCGGCACCGAGATCGTGCTCGCCTGCGATCTCGCGGTGATCAGCGAGGACGCGCAGCTCGGGCTGCCCGAGGTGAAGCGCGGGCTCGTCGCCGCCGCCGGTGGGCTGCTGCGGCTGCACCGGCAGATCCCGCCCAAGGTCGCGGCCCACGCCGCACTGACCGGTGAGCCGCTGGACGCGGTCACCGCGCTGCGCTGGGGCCTGGTCAACGAGGTCGTGCCCGCGGACCAGGTGGTCGACCGTGCCCTGCGGCTGGCCCGGCAGATCGCGGGCAACGCGCCGCTGGCCGTCCGGGCGAGCAAACGGATCATGCGGCGCAGCGCCGAGTACGGCTCCGACTGGGGCCCGGCGATCTGGGACATGAACGAGGCCGAGTTCGGCGAGGTCCGCCGCAGCGAGGACGCCAAGGAAGGCCCGCGGGCCTTCGCCGAGAAGCGCCCGCCCTTGTGGCAGGGCAAGTGACAGCCAAGGAGACAGCGGTGCAGTCAGCGGTGATCGTCGATGTCGTACGTACGCCCTCCGGCAAGGGCAAGCCGGGCGGCGCGCTGTCCGGAACGCACCCGGTGGAGCTGCTCGCCACAGTGCTGAGCGCACTGCTGCGGCGCAACGACCTCGACCCGGCTCTGGTGGACGACGTGATCGCCGGGTGCGTCGGGCAGAACGGTGAGCAGGCGCTCAACATCGCGCGCAACGCGGTGCTGGCCGCCGGGCTTCCCGAGACGGTGCCGGCCACGACCGTCGACCGGCAGTGCGGATCCAGCCAGCAGGCCGCGCACTTCGCGGCGCAGGGCGTGCTGGCGGGCGCGTACGACATCGCGATCGCCTGCGGTGTCGAGTCCATGAGCCGGGTGCCGATGTTCTCCGCCGTCCAGGGCAGCGACCCGTACGCCCCGCTCGCCTCGCGGTATCCCGACGGCCTGATCCAACAGGGTGTCTCGGCGGAGCTCATCGCCGCTCGCTGGAAGATCGACCGGCAGGAGCTCGACGCCTTCGCCGCGCGCTCCCATCGGCTCGCCGCCGCGACCGCCGCGTCGGGCGGCTTCGACGGCGAGATCGTCCCGGTCGGCGGCCATGACACGGACGAGACGGTCCGGCCGACCACCACCCCTCAGGCCCTGGCCGGACTGAAGCCGGCGTTCCTCGACGACGCCACGGGCAGGCGCTTCCCGGAGATCGACTGGCGTGTCACCGCGGGCAACTCCTCCCCGTTCACCGACGGCGCCTCCGCCGCGCTCATCATGAGTGAGGACAAGGCCGCCGCCCTGGGCCTGCGCCCCCGCGCACGGTTCCACTCCTTCTCGGTGACCGGCAGCGACCCGCTGCTGATGCTCACCGGCGTGATCCCGGCCACCGTCCGCGTGCTGGAGCGGGCGGGTCTGGCCATCGACGACATCGACGCCTTCGAGGTCAACGAGGCCTTCGCCGCGGTGCCGTTGGTGTGGCAGCGGGAGACCGGAGCCGACCCGGACCGGGTGAACCCGCGCGGCGGTGCCATCGCCCTCGGCCATCCCCTCGGGGCCTCCGGCACCCGGCTGCTGACCACCCTGGTCAACCACCTGGAGGCCACCGGCGGCCGTTACGGCCTGCAGACCATGTGCGAGGGCGGGGGCATGGCCAACGCCACGATCATCGAGCGGCTCTGAGCCCTCCCCCGTTCGAGCAACTCCCCTCCACGCAGCTCCCAGTTCGAGCACCTCCCAAGGAGACCCATCATGCATCTCTCTGGCAGCGCCGCCCTCGTCACCGGCGGCGCCTCCGGGCTCGGGCTGGCCACCGCGCGGCGCCTTGCGGCGGCCGGGGCCCTGGTCGTCATCGCCGACCTCCCCTCCTCGGCGGGCGAGGCGGTCGCCAAGGACCTCGACGGCCAAGCCGTCTTCGCGCCCGCCGATGTCACCGACCCCGAGCAGGTCGCGGCCGCGCTCGACCTCGCCGGGGACGCGGCACCACTCCGAGTGGTCGTCAACTGCGCGGGCATCGGCGACCCCGGCCGCACCGTCGGCAGGGACGGACCGCTGGCGCTGGAGCGCTTCCGCCGGGTGGTGGAGATCAACCTGGTCGGCACGTTCAACGTGATCCGGCTCGCCGCGCAGCGGATGCAGGACACCGAGCCGACCGCGCCGCAGGGCGAGGAACGCGGCGTCATCGTCAACACCGCCTCCGTGGCGGCGTTCGACGGACAGATCGGGCAGGCCTCGTACGCGGCCTCCAAGGGCGGCATCGTCGGCATGACCCTGCCGATCGCGCGGGAGCTGGCCGCGAGCCTGATCCGTGTGGTCACCATCGCCCCGGGTCTGTTCGCCACCCCGATCCTGAACGGGCTGCCGGACGAGGCGCGTCGTTCGCTCGGCGCCCAGGTGCCGCACCCCAGCCGACTCGGCGATCCCGACGAGTACGCCGCACTGGTCGAGCACATCGTCGCCAACCCGATGCTCAACGGCGAGGTCATCCGCCTCGACGGCGCGATCCGCATGGCACCGCGCTGACGCGGTCCGGCCCCGGCGCGCGACCACCTACCCCCGACGTACCCCGACCCCGACCCCGACCGCACGATCGAGAGGCGCCGCCACCGTGCACATCCCCATCGACATCGATCCCTCCGTCGCCGAACTCGCCCAACGCACCCGACAGTTGGTGCGTGACATGGTGATCCCCGTGGAGACCGAGACCGGCGGCCGGGTCCACGACGGCCCCGAGAAGGTACGGCGCCGGTTGCAGGACGCCGCCCGCGAGGCAGGCCTGCTCGCCCCGCACGTCGGCCGGGACTGGGGCGGGCTCGGCCTGAACACCCTCGCCCAGGCCGTCGTCTTCGAGGAGGCGGGCTACTCCCTGCTCGGTCCGCTCGCCCTGAACATCGCGGCACCGGACGAGGGCAACATGCACCTCCTGGAGAAGGTCGCCACCGAGGAGCAGAAGCGGCGCTACCTGGCCCCGCTGGCCGCCGGTGAGATCCGGTCCTGCTTCGCGATGACGGAGCCGGCCCCGGGCGCGGGTTCGGACCCCAGCGCGCTGGCAACGACGGCCACGCGAGTCCCCGGAGGCTGGCGCATCGACGGCCGCAAGTGGTTCATCAGCGGCGCGCGGGGTGCCGGATTCGCCATCTGCATGGGCCGTACCAGCGGTGCGCCGGGCGACCGGGGCGGGGCGACCATGTTCCTGGTCGACGCCGACCGGCCCGGCATGACGATCGAGCGGGACATCGACACCCTCGACGAGGGCCTGTTCGGGGGCCACAGCGAGATCGTCTTCGACGGCTGTGTCGTCGGCGACGAACAGGTCCTCGGTGAGGTCGACCGGGGGTTCGAGTACGCGCAGGTGCGGCTGGCGCCGGCCCGGCTGACGCACTGCATGCGCTGGCTCGGCCTGGCGCGGCGCGCGCAGGACATCGCGCTGGAGCGGGCGAGCACCCGCGAGGCCTTCGGCTCGCGGCTCGCCGAACTCGGCATGGTCCAGCAGCAACTGGCCGACTCCGAGATCGACTTGGCAGCCAGTAGGGCGCTCATCCACGACACGGCACGGGTCCTGGACAGTGGGGCACGCGGCGCCCAGGAGTCCGCGATCGCCAAGACGTTCGTCGCTGAGGCGGTGGGCCGCGTCGTGGACCGGTCCGTGCAGATCTGCGGCGCCCTGGGGATCTCCTCCGACGTCCCGCTCTCCCGCTTCCTGCGCGAGGTCAGGGCCTTCCGCATCTACGACGGCCCCTCCGAGACCCACCGCTGGGCCATCGCTCGACGCGCCGTCAGCCGCCACGCACGCCACCGTGAGGAGACCGCGACATGACCGCGACGGACATCACCACGTCGGCCGGGTCGCCGATCGGCCTGGACGTCGACGCGCTGGGGAAGTGGCTCGGCGAGCTCGTCCCCGACCTCGACGGACCCGTACGGGCCCGCCTCCTCCAGGGCGGCAGGTCGAACCTGACGTACGAGATCCAGGCGGGCCCGCACCACTGGGTGCTGCGTCGCCCGCCGCTGGGCACTCTGACGCCCAGCGCCCATGACATGGCACGCGAGTACCGCGTCGTCGCCGCCTTGCACGGCACCGGCGTTCCGGTGGCGGCGCCGGTCGGCCTGTGCGAGGACCGCTCGGTCATCGGGGCCCCGTTCGCGGTGGTGGAGTTCGTCGACGGGACGGTCGTCCGCAGCGCCCAGGACGCCGCGTCGCTCAGCGCCGACGAGCAGCGCGGGTGTGCGCTGGCCCTCGTGGACCGGTTGGCAGCGCTCCACGCGGTGGACCCCGCGGCGGTGGGGCTGGGGGAGTTCGGCCGTCCCGAGGGCTATCTGACGCGCCAACTGAAGCGCTGGCGCGGCCAGTGGGGCCTGGTCAGGACCAGGGAGACACCCCTCGTGGACCAACTGTTCACGGCCCTGGTCGACCGGCTGCCCACAAAAGGCCCGAGCGGCATCGTGCACGGGGACTACCGCCTGGACAACACCCTCCTCGACCGCGCCGACCCGGAGCTGGTCCGCGCGATCGTCGACTGGGAGATGGCCACGCTCGGCGACCCGCTGACGGACCTGGGCATGCTGCTCGTCTACTGGGACCCCGTCAGCGAACCGGTGCTCGGCGTGCGGCACATCCTGCACGGCAACCCCGGCTTCCCCACCGCGGGCGAACTCGCCGAGCACTACGCCCACCGGACCGGCGCGGACCTGAGCCAACTGCCCTTCTACCAGGCGCTCGGCTACTTCAAGCTCGCCGTGATCGCGGAAGGCATCCACGCCCGCCACCTCGCGGGGCAGACCGTCGGCGACGGCTTCCACACCGTCGGCGACGCCGTACTGCCCCTGCTGCGGGCGGGGTCCGCCGCACTGACCGGACAGGAAGCGACATGACCCGCACCGCACTCATCGCCGGAGCCTCCCGCGGCATCGGTGCGGCCGTCGCGCGCCGCCTCGCCGCCGACGGCTGGGATCTGAGCCTCGCCGCCCGCTCCCCCGAACCCTTGCGCGCGCTGGCCGACGAACTGCGCGCCGAGTACGGAGTGCGCGTGCACACGGCGCCGGGCGACATGGCCGAGGAGGCCGACGTCCGCGACGTGGCGCGGCAGCACCTCGCGGCGTACGACGGCCGGCTGGACGCGCTCGTGCTCAGCGCCGGGATGGGGCAGACGGGCGCGATCGCCGACTTTCCCCTGGCCCGGCTGGACAAGCAGTACGCCGTCAACCTGCGTGCCCCGTTCCAGCTGGTCCAGGAATGCCTGCCCGCGCTGCGCGCCACGGCCTCCCGGCCCCGGGACAGCACCGGCGTACGCCACGGCACCAGAGTGGTGGCCATCGCCTCCATCACCGGCGTCACCGCCGAGCCGTCGCTGGCGGCCTACGCGGCGACCAAGGCGGCCGTGCTGTCACTGTGCGAGTCGGTCAACGTGGAGGAGTCCGAGGCCGGCGTCTCCGCCTGTGCGGTGGCACCCGGGTACGTCGACACCGACATGACGTCATGGATGCACGAGCGGCTGGCCCCGGAGGACATGATCACGGCGGGGGACGTCGCGGACATGGTCTCGTCCGTGGTCGGACTGTCCCGTACGGCCGTGGTCCCCAGCATCGTGATCACCAGACCGGGCCGTCGTCTCTGGCGGGCCTGAGAGCCGGCGCCCGTCGAGGCCGGACAGGCGGGAATTCCACCCGTCCACTCTATTGACCGTACAAGCGGTCAGTCCTACTGTGGCCGCACCGCACTCCCCTGAGAGCCGGTCCGGCGGCCACTCCCCGCACCGCCCCGCGACCCGCCGGGGCAGAACCTTCCGCCACCGACCCACACTCGCCGCCTCTCTCCCGCCGTTTCGGACAACGGCCCGCGGCCAGTACCGGAGGAATCGAACATGGCGACAGCAACACCGAACGCAGCCGAGAACACCGACTGCCCCGCACCCGGCAGCGATCTGCACGGCATCCTTGACTTCCGGAACGAGACCGCGCCGGACGCCGAAGCTCTGTCGGAGGGCGACCGGCGGTGGACCTGGAGCGGTCTTGCAGACCGGGTCTCCCGTCTGGCCGCCGCACTGGCCGCGGACGGTCTGCGCCCCGGCGAACACTTCGCGACCCTCAACAAGAACAGCTCCGCCACGATCGAGGCCACGTTCGCGGCGGCCAGGGACGGGTACGCACACGTCATCGTCAACTGGCGCCTGAGCCCCGGCGAGGTCGAGTACGTTCTCGCCGACTCGCAGGCCCGCATCCTGCTCGTCGGCGCCGAGTTCCTCCCGCAACTGGAACAGATCCGGGACCGGCTGCCCCACCTGACGAAGGTCATCGTCGTCGGGGGCGACGCCGACGAGTACGAGAGCTGCCTTGCGTCGGCCGCGCCGCTGCCCCGCGGCCACCGTCCCGAGCCGGACGACTGCGTACTCCTGCTCTACACCTCCGGCACCACCGGATTCCCCAAGGGCGCGATGCTCACCCACCGCAGCCTGGGAGCGCACTGCGTCTCGGCCGCGGAGGCGTTCGGCTTCTCCCACGACAGCGTGAACATGGTGGCCATGCCGCTGTTCCACGTCGGCGGCATCAGCTGGGCCCTGATCGGCCTCTGGACGGGCGCCCGCACGGTCCTGGTCCGGGACGTGGTCCCGGCCGCCGTCCTGGACCGGATCCGGCGGGAAGGTGTCACCCACGCCTTCTTCGTCCCGACGGTCTACGAGTACTTCCTGGCCACGCCCGAACTCGACACGGCGGACCTGTCCAGCCTGCGGTGCCTGGGCTACGGCGGATCCCCGATGCCGCTGCCGCTGATGCGACGGTGCCTGGAGAGGTTCCCCACGCAGGACTTCTACCAGGTGTACGGGATGACCGAGGCGTCCGGGGTGTTCAGCGTCCTGGGACCGGACGCCCACCGCGACCCGGACCGGAGCCACCTGCTCACCTCGGCCGGCAGGCCGGTGGCGGGCGTCCAGGTCCGGGTGGCCAGCCCGCTCACGGGCGAAGAGGTGCCGGCCGGTCGGACCGGCGAATTCTGGATCAGGTCCGCGCAGGTCATGGCCGGTTACTGGGACAAGCCGGACGCCACCGCCGAGTCCTTCAGCGGCGGCTGGTTCCGCACCGGAGACGCCGGCTTCATGGACGACGACGGCTTCCTCTTCATCCGCGACCGCGTCAAGGACATGATCATCTCGGGTGGCGAGAACATCTACCCAGCCGAGGTCGAGCGGGTCATCAACCAGCACCCCGCCGTGGCCGACGTGTGCGTCATCGGAGTTCCCGACCCCACCTACGTCGAGGCGGTCAAGGCCGTCGTCACCGTGGCGTCCGGTGCCGCGGTCGACGCCGCCGAACTCATCGCCTTCTGCCGTGCGCGCCTGGCCGCCTACAAGTGCCCCAAGACGGTGGAGATCGTCCAGGAACTGCCCCGCACCGCCACGGGCAAGGTGCTCAAGCGCGAGCTGCGCAAGGCGTACGCGAACGACACCGACAACACCTGAACCACAAGCAAGGGATCTGACGATGAGCTACTTCACCAGCGCGGAAGAGGTCTACCTCTACCTCGGCGGCGTCTTCCGGGAGGCCAACACCCACCCCGAGGTCGGCCCGGTCCTCAAGGCCTCCGGCATCACCCTCCGGCTCGACTACACGGGCCCGGACTCGTCCATCACGGTGCTCATGAAGGAGCCCGAGATCGTCGTCATCGAGGGCGAGAACGACCACGAACCCGATGTCCGGCTCGCGATGTCAGCCGACAACGGCAACAAGTTCTGGCGCGGCGAGTACAACGTCGCGGTCGGACTGGCCAAGGGACAGGTCAAGGCCAAGGGCCCGGTCACCCAGATCCTCAAGCTGGTGCCGCTGACCAAGCCGTTGTTCCCGGTCTATCGCGAACTCGTCGGCAAGAAGGACGCCGGTAACTGAGCCCCCTCGACACCCCAAGGCAGGTCGGTCAATGACGACAGATACCAAGTACTACCGGATGTACATCGACGGCGCGTGGGTGGACGCGGCCGGCGACCCGTTCGAGATGGTCGATCCCGCCACGGGCCAGGTGTTCGCCACGGCGGCCAGGGGGCGGACCGAGCACGCCGACCTCGCGGTGGCCGCCGCGAAGCGGGCCCACGAGCGCGGCGAGTGGCGCGGCAAGAGCCCCGAGGAACGGGCGGAGGTGATGTCGGCGATCGTCGCGAAGCTCTCCGAGCGGATGGACGAACTCGTCGAGCTGCACATCAAGGAGAACGGCGTCACGATCCGGCAGGCCATGGCCTTCCACGTCGGCTACTCCATCTCCCATCTCCAGTACTTCGCCGACCTGGCCCGGAGTTACGCCTTCGAGCGCCCCGGCCCGCAGCTGTCCTATCCCACGCTCGCCACCGGAGTGGTCCGCAGGGAGCCCATCGGCGTCGTGGCCGGCATCGTGCCCTGGAACTTCCCCCTCCTGCTGGCCGTCTGGAAGCTCGGCCCCGCCCTCGCCGCGGGCAACTGCATCGTCCTCAAGCCGGACGAGAAGACCCCCCTCACCCTCCTCGCCCTCGCCGAGGCCGCCCACGAGGTCGGACTCCCGCCGGGCGTCCTCAACATCGTCACCGGGGAGGGCGAGGAAGTGGGCGCGCGGCTGGCCGTACATCCGGACGTACGCAAGATCGCCTTCACCGGCTCGACCGCCGTCGGCCGCGAGATCAGCAGGCTGGCGGCCGACAACGTCAAGCGGGTCACCCTGGAACTCGGCGGCAAGGGCGCCAACATCGTGCTCGCCGACGCCGACCTCGACACGGCGGTCGACGGCGCCCTGTTCGCCTGCATGCTCTACTCGGGGCAGGCCTGCGAGTCCGGCACCAGACTGCTGCTCCCCGAGGCTCTGCACGACGACTTCGTCGCCCGGCTCGTCGAGCGGGCCAGGACGATGAAGATCGGCGATCCGGCCGAGTTCGACACCGACCTCGGCCCTGTCGTCTCCGCCGAACAGCGCGAGCGCATCCTCGGATACATCGAGCTGGGGCAGAAGGAAGGCGCCACCCTCGCCTACAGCGGTTCCGTGCCCGAGGGCCCGGGGTTCTGGGTGGGGCCCACCATCTTCACAGGTGTCCGCCCGGACATGCGCATCGCCCAGGAGGAGATCTTCGGCCCCGTCCTCTGCGTCATCCCCTACGGCAGCGTCGACGAGGCGGTCGCCATCGCCAACGACAGCGAGTACGGGCTGTCGGCGGGGGTCTGGGGCGAGGACGTCGACGCCGCCCTCGAGGTGGCGCGCCGCCTGGAGTCAGGCACCGTGTGGGTCAACGACTGGCACATGGTCAGCGTCGAGTACCCCTTCGGCGGCGTCAAGCAGAGCGGCCAGGGCCGCGAACTCGGCCCCCACTCGCTCGACGAGTACACCGAGGAGAAGTTCGTCCACATCGACCTGTCGCGCCGGCTGGACCGACGGGTCTACGACCTCGTACTGCCGCCCGTCGCGGACCGCACCAAGGAGAACGTATGAAGGGGAACGCCGCCGTCCTGAGGGAACCCGGCGCCGAACTGACGATCGAGGAGGTCGAGTTCGGCGCGCTGGCCCCGGACGAGGTACTGGTCAGGATCGCGGGCGTCGGCGTCTGTCACACCGACCTCACCGCACAGTCCGGCGGTGTCCCGCTGCCGCTCCCGGTCGTGCTCGGCCACGAGGGCGCGGGCGTGGTCCACGCCGTCGGGGACGCTGTCGAGACGCTCTCGGTGGGCGACCACGTCGTCCTGAGCTTCGACTCCTGCCGGGAATGCGCGACCTGCGAGGCCGGGCACCCCGCCTACTGCGAACTGTTCGCCGCGCTGAACTACTTCGGCACCCGCCTCGACGGGACCGCGACCATGAGCCGCGGCGACGAGGACGTCCACGGCAGCTGGTTCGGCCAGTCCTCGTTCGGCGCGTACGCGGTGGCGAGCGTCCGCAACACGGTCAAGGTCGACGACGACGTGCCGCTCGACATCCTCGGCCCGCTCGGCTGCGGTCTGATGACCGGCGCCGGCACCGTGTTCAACGTGCTCCGGCCCGCCGCCGGCCAGAGCCTGGGCGTCTTCGGTCTCGGCGCGGTCGGACTGAGCGCGGTCATGGCGGCCAAGGCGGCCGGGTGCACGACCATCGTCGCGGTCGACCTCAATCCGGAACGGCTGAAGCTGGCCACCGACCTCGGCGCAACCCACGTGATCGATCCGTCGCAGACCAAGGACGTGGGCTGGGCCATCACCGAGATCACCGGAACCGGGCTGGACTTCACCGTCGACGCCGTGGGCCTCGGATCCGTCGTACGCCAGGCGGTGGAGGCCCTGCGCTCCCCCGGCGTCTGCGCCACGCTCGGACTCCAGGGCCTGGAGAACGAGATGACCATCGACCAGGGGCATCTCCTCATCGGCCGCACCCTGACCGGCGTCATCGAGGGCGACGCGGACCCGCACGACCTCATCCCCAGGCTCATCAAGCTCTGGCGGGCAGGCGACTTCCCCTTCGACCGGCTGGTCGAACGCCGCCCCTTCCGCGAGATCAACGAAGCGATCGCGTCCGCCCGCTCCGGGCAGGTCATCAAGCCCGTACTGGTCTTCGACGCCCCCTGACACGGCACAACGAACGGTGAGGAGCCGTCACATGACAACCGAGACCGATGTGACCCCTGTGTCCGACGTGTCCGAGGACTTCGTCGTCGACTTCTTCGCACATGTCGATGCCCATGACTTCGACTGGGTCGAGCAGGTCCTGCATCCGGAGTGCGTCATCGAGGCACCGGGGTTCCAGCAGAAGGGACCCGAGATGGTCACCATCTGGATGGCCGGGTTCTTCGCCGCCTTCCCCGACCTCGCGCACCGGCCGCACCGGATCGTCACCGCGCGGGACGAGATCGCCCTTGAGCTGGAGGTGACCGGCACCCACACCCAGGACCTCGCGGCGCCCGACGGCAACGCGATCCCTCCGACAGGACGGTCCATCCGGATCGGGCTGGCCGAGTTCTGGCGCCTGCGCGACGGGCGGGTCAGCGAATACCGCGTGTACTACGACCACTTCGAATTCCTCACGCAGCTCGGCCTGACGAACTGACGTACTGAGGACCAACGATGTTGAGCGGGGCGCGTCCGACCGAGGGCGCGCCCACGGCCGCGCACTCCTGACAGGGTGCCATTCGCCTCATAACGCGAGGTGAATTCCGTCGAACGGCCCTGCTCGGCCGCCTCCACGGTGTCCCAGGTGCCCCGAGGCGTGTCCACCCCCCGAAACGGGCTTCCAGACTGCCCCGTTCACTACGGGCGCACGGGCGTCCGTCGCCCCGCGCGACAGTGTCGTCTCCCTCAACTGCCCAGCCATGGGCAGGACTTGCTTGAGCGCCACTCAAGGGCCCCTGCGGACACCCATGAACTCGTCGAGGTACCCGGGATCTCCAGTTCGGCGTTGGTGACGGCGAGCCGACCGAGGGCTGCCCTTATGCCGGCGCCGCTGAATGGCAGTTCCGCGGTGTACCGGATGTTGCGAGAGCGCCGGCCGCCGCGCGAGGCGGCGGGGCCTCTGCCACATGGCCCGACCACCGCGCAGCTCCTGGACGGTCCCTGAAACGCTCGGCAGGTCGGTCTCGGCCAGGAACCATCAATCCCGGGCCGTCACGCATCAGCCGTCCCGCCTGAAGACATTTCCGCAGGCCATGATCACAAAAGACGACCGCCACCAGCAGCGAAGAATCCGATGGTCAGCCCGCCGCCCCTGGCAGCCGACCACCGCCACTCAGTGCCTCTTCAGGGACTCATCGGCCCGACTGCTCGCCGCGCCACCCCCATCCGCAAGGCATACCAGCACGCGACCTCACACCACCCTGACCAGCAGCAACACGCTCGACAACCTATTGATCCGAAACTCAAAGGGTTCTATTCGAGGATGTAGCGGACGTGTGGTCCGCCGAAGTAGCCGCGGACGATGTGCGGCTGGCGTTGGCGGCGTTGGAAGAACCGGCGGGTCTCGGCGGCGAGTTGGGCCTGATCACGGGCCCGGCTGTGCATCGGAAGGCTCCGTTTGAGGTCGGCGTTGACCAGCTCGTCGGGGTTCAGCTCCGGCGAGTACGACGGCAGGAAGTGCAGCTCGATCCGGTCCGGGTGATCGGCCAGCCAGGCACGGACCTTGCGGGAGCGGTGTGCGGAGTGGCCGTCCAGTACGAGGTGGACCTTGCGGTCGAAGTGGCCCGCGAGGCGGTCCAGGAAGCGGCACATCACGTCGGCGTCGAAGGTCTCGGTGAACACCATGAAGTGCATGCGGCCCTTGGTCTGATCGCGGACATCGCGTTGACCGAGAAGCGGTTGCCGGTGCGGCGCACGACGGGGGTGCATCCTTTGGCGCCCCAGGTGCGGCCGGTGACCTGGTCGGAGCGGATGCTGACCTGGTCGGCGATGAGCACCTCACCGCCCTCGGCCTTCGCCCGCGCGCGGATCGCCGGCCAGGTCTCCTCCCGTCAGAGCCGGACCGCTTCCGCGTCCTGCTCGACGGCCCGTTTGTCCGGGCGCTGGAAGGACAGGCCCCAGCGGCGCAGGTGACGCGGCGTACATCTCCCAGGGTGTGGGGGGGGCCCCGGGGGGTGGAGGGGCCCCCCCCCCCCCCCGACCAAACACAAAGACCACCAGAGGGCGCCCGAGGGGCTCTGGGGTGGGGGGGGGGGTCTGCTCCCCCCCCCCCGCGTGGGTGTGCGTCGGGGGCCCCACCGCCGTGGTGGCCTCCTTCTCGTTGCTGCGCGCCCCCCACCCCCGACCCATCGACTATTCCACTAGTCCACTAGGCGGCTAGCTAGTCGACTAGTGGGCCGGACTGGAGTACCCCATGCCCGATCTCTCGCGCCACGCCCGTCAGCTGCGTGAACTCGCTGACGCTCTCGGAGCGCAATCCGACCTGACTGACGACCCGTTGGCGCCTCATCCGGACACATTGGAGGTCATCAACGGCCGCCACATCAGTCGTGGGCAGATCAACTACGCCGTCCCCGACGCTCTCCAACTGCAGCGGCGCATCCGCCGCTATCACGCGGACCACGGTGTGCAGCACGGCGACATCGTCGCGCTTACTCTTGATGCCTTCCTACGCGCCAAGGGCTACCCGCCGGACACCAAGCCACCGTGACAGACACATCATGAGCAGGTTGGACAATCGACTCTTACTGAAAGGCCATCGGTGGACACCCCGGGAGTTGGCCGAACGCGTGATGGCCGACGGCAGGCATCTGGCCCGGCTCGCGCTCAACCCGACGTTCCCCGCAGACCTCGCGGCCCGGCTGGCCGGTCACGAGGATCCGCAGGTGCGGCTCGCCCTCTCCGCGGGGCCGGAGCTGACGGAGGCTCAGCGGGCCGCGATCGACTGGACGGTGGCGCCCGAGGACCGGCTGGACGTGCTGAAGTGGGTGTGGCGCTCGCGCGAGGACAAGGACGTGCTGCGCCGCTGCGCGCACTCGGCGCACACCTGGCTGCGGCGCACCGCCGCGCTGTGCGAGGAACTGCCCGAGGACTGAGTGCAACTCCTCGCAGAGGACGAGGTTTTCGCCGTACGGCTGTTGCTCGCCGAGTGGCATCCGACAGCACCGCCGGAGCTGCTGTACGACCTGTATCTGCACGGCACGCGCCGTGCCGTCGGCATGCTCGTCGCGCCCGGCCGGGGTTCCCTTCGGCCGGGCTGGCAGCGCGCTGCGCAGGCGCGGAGGATCCGAGGGAGCGCGCTCTCGCGCTGCGTGATCCGGCCGCCTCGCCGTCCCTGGTCGAGCGGCTCAGCCGGGACACGGACGCGGGCGTGCGCAGGGTGGCGGCCCACGATCCCCGGCTGCCGGTGGTCCGGCTGGGCGAGCTGCTCGACGACCGGGAGGTGGGCAGTGCGGCAGCGGCCACCCCCTCGTTGCCCGTGACGGAGATGTGGGCCCTGCTCGACCGGGCGGGGGTACCAGAGCTGCCGGCCGACCGGTGAAACCGTATGCGCACCTCAGCACGCGACCCAGGCTCCCTCCTTCGCCGACTGGAGTGCCGCGTCGGTGAGATGGGCGGCGCGTGCTCCGTCCTGGAACAGGGGCAGGCCCTCTCGGTGCTCGCCCTTCACCGTGGCGTAGGTATCGGCGATGAAGGCGTTGAAGCAGTCCTGGAAACCCTGCGGGTGTCCGGCAGGCAGCGGCGAGTACGGCTTGGCTGCCTCGGACAGGGTCACGGGGTCACGGACCAGGGCCTGGGAACCCTCGCGGGCTCCGAGCCAGAGTCGTTCCGGGCTCTCCTGGTCGAAGGCGAGGCTGCCCGTGGCGGCGGAGATCTCGAGGAAGAGCCGGTTCTTTCGGCCGGGGGCTACCTGACTGACGGCGACCGAGCCGAGGGCGCCGGAGGCGGTGGCGAACTGGATGGTGGCGAGGTCCTCGGTGAGGACGGGGCCGCTGGTCACCCGGTCGGCGACCACCACGGAGGTCTGGGCGCAGAGCTTGGTGATCCGCTCCCCCGTCACGAACTCGACCAGGTCGAACCAGTGGGATCCGATGTCACCGATGGTCCGGCCGGGGCCGCCCTTGGCGGGGTCCACGCGCCAGTTGTCGTCGGTCGACTTGAGCAGCCAGTCCTGCAGGTAGCTGCCCTGGATCAGGCTGATCCGGCCCAGGTCGGCCAGCCGCGCCCTGGCCTCACGGACCATCGCATGGAAGCGGTACACGAACGGCACAGCGGCAACCAGCCTGGCGTCACGGGCACGCTCCGCCATCAAGGCGGCCGTCGGCGCGTCGGTCGCCAGTGGCTTCTCGCAGATCACTGCCAGCCCCGCGTCCAGCGCCTTGAGCGCCAGAGGAGCGTGCAGGTGGTTGGGGGTGCAGACGTGCACCACATCGACGAGCTCGGACTCGATGAGGTCCTCGGCCGACCCGAACGCTCGTTCAGCTCCGAAGAGCCGTCCCGCCTGGAGCGCCCTCTCCTCGTCCACATCCGCAACAGCCGCGAGCCGCGCTCCGGCCTGCCGAGCGGCCCGTGCGTGGATCTGGGCGATAAAGCCAGTTCCGATGATTCCAACACGGACTTCCGATGATTCTCGTCGTATATCCAGCATGACATGGATGCTATGGACGACTTATGCTGCCAGTCAAGCAAAAGCTTCGTGCTCGGTATGCTTTTGTCCATCGGTGAGCGTCACGACGACGAGGGGATGCGGAGTTGACCATCGAAGCGGCAGGCGCAGGCGCACTTCTGGCGATCCTGCGGCATGGCGAAGCCCTGACCCGTACCGAATTGATGCAGCTCACCGGTCTCGCCAGGTCCACGGTGTCCCAGCGGCTCGATGCCCTGCTCGACCATCGATGGATCATGCCGGCGGGTGACGCGATCTCCTCCGGAGGAAGGCCCGCCGTCGCGTTCACGTTCAACGCCGGGGCAAGAGTCGTGCTCGCCGCCGATCTCGGCGCCACGCACGCGCGGCTCGCCGTGACCGACCTGGCCACCCAGGTGCTGGCCGAGCGCAGCCAGGACAGGGCGATCACCGAGGGCCCCGAGCGGGTCTTGGAGTGGCTTGTCCAGGAGTTCGAGAGCCTGTTGAGGGAGAGCGGGCACACGCTGTCCGACATTTGCGGAGTCGGCATCGGCCTGCCGGGACCGGTCGAGCACTCGACGGGCCAGCCCGTCAACCCGCCGATCATGCCCGGCTGGGACGGTTTCGACGTACCGGGCTGGCTCGAACCACGCCTCGGCGCCCCCGTCCTCGTCGACAATGACGTCAACATCATGGCGCTCGGCGAGCATTGGGCGGTCAGCCCCGAGATCGGGCACATGCTCTTCGTGAAGGTCGGCACTGGAATCGGCTGCGGCATCATCACCGAACACCGCCTGCACCGTGGCGCCCAGGGAGCCGCAGGCGACATCGGGCACGTCCAGGTCACCACCGCGCCCGAGCGGGTCTGCCGGTGCGGCAACGTCGGCTGCCTGGAAGCCGTGGCCGGGGGCGCGGCGATCGCCGAGCGGTTGCGCGCCGGCGGCGAGGACACGGCTGACAGCCGGGACGTGGTCGCCCTGGTCCGGTCCGGAAACCCCGCGGCGATCCAGATGATCCGCCAGGCCGGACGGGACATCGGGGAGGTCCTGGCGTCGCTGGTGAACTTCTTCAACCCCGGCGCGATCGTCATCGGCGGCGACCTGTCCGAGGCCGGCGAGCATCTGCTGGCCGGCGTCCGTGAACTCATCTACAGCCGCTCCCTGCCCTTGGCCACCCAGCACCTCACGGTCCGCGTCCGCCAACTCGGCGACCGCGCCGGCGTCATAGGGGCGTCGGTCATGGTCCTGGAGCACGTCCTCAACCCCACCGCGGTGGACCGCTCGGTCGCGGGTGCGTAGCCCTGGATCGACACAGGTCTGGCCCCGCTGGCATGCGGCGGGGCCAGAACCTGCGGCCTACGTCTGGTCGGCGGTCAGGACGCGGCCTTGGTGAAGGTGAATTCGTCCACGTCGAACAGGCCGGACCCGCTGCCCGCGAAGGTCAGATGCACGTCCGAGGTGCCCGCCGGGACATTCGACAGGGTCGTCGACACCTCCCGGAACGTCGACCAGCCACCGGTGTTCGGCACGGCGACCGAGCCCAGGATCGGGCCGGTCGGGGAACCGGTCCGAACCTGGAGGGTGCCGCCCGGACCACCGGACACGACCCGGGCGCGGAAGCCCGTAGCGCCGTTCACCGCGACCCCGTCGTATCGCGCCCAGTCCCCCGGATCGATGTAGCCCAGAGTCCGCCCGCCGTTCGCCCCGGCCTTGGTGTACGGCGACACCCCGCTCGCGGACGAGTACGACTCGGCCTGCACCGTGGTCGGGGAAGCCGTGGTCAGGTCCTTGATCCTGATGTTGCGGAACGAGACGTCGTCACCGGTCCCGTGGTTCTGGAGGCCGATGTGGCCGGCCAGGGAGCGGGCGGGGTTGGTGTTGGTGTAGTCGTTGATCTTCGTGCCGTTGAGGAACACCTGGAGACGCTCGCCCTCGACGAGCAGCTCGAAGGTGTTCCACTCACCTGACGGGTTGAGCGCGGCGTCGCGGGCTGCGACATCCGGGCCCTTGAAGGAGTAGACGGCCCCGGTGGTCCGGTCCGGGGAATCGGTGGGATCGATCTGGACCTCGTAGCCGTTGTTCACAGCCGACCATGGGTCGTTGGACGGCGGGAAGCCCAGGAAGACGCCGGAGTTGTCGTCGCCGTCCGTCTTCCAGTCCAGCTTCAGCGAGTACGAGGTGTACTGCTTGGCGCTGTACCAGAACAGCCCCATGCCCCCTTGCGACTTCAAGGTGGCGTCGGAGTTGCTGAAGCTCCCGGCTCCGGCTTGGGACCAGCCGGTGGTCGATCCGTTGTACAGGGCGGTGTAGCCGGTTTCGGGGCGGCAGTCGGCCTTCTTCTCACCCGCCGCGTACCGGATGCCGCCCAGCAGGTGCTTGCGGAAGGCCGCGTCGGTGTAGGACTGATCGGTGTGGCCCATGCCGGTGTACCAGGAGCGCCCGCCCTGGTAGGGCTTGCACCAGGCGATCGGATGGTCCCCCATCGCGTCGGACCCCGGGCTGTAGCTGGACTCGTCCAGCGAGGCCAGCACGTGCGCGCTGGAGCGGGGGTTGGTCTTGTAGTTGTACCACTCGTCGAACCTGCTCCAGGTCCCCGGCAGGTGCGCCGTACTGGAATGCGCCCCGTCCTCCACCTTGACCGCTGCGGTCTGCTGGTGCGGATGGCTCGTGAAGTAGGCGCCGACGAGCCCGCCGTAGAACGGCCAGCCGTACTCGGTGTCGGCGGCGGCGTGCACCCCGACGTAGCCGCCACCCGCCTTGATGTAGGCCTCGAAAGCCGATCGCTGGGCGTCGGTGAACAGTCGGCTCGCGGGATCGTTGGTGACGGTCGTGGTGTTGAGGAACACGACGGCCTCGTATTGGGCCAGGTTGCCCGAGGTGAAGGCGCCCGCGTCCTCGGTGGCGGTGACGGTGAAGCCGTTCGCCGCACCCAGGTCCTTGATCGCCTGGAGGCCGGCGGTGATGGCCGAACCGTGCCGGAACCCAACGGTCTTGGAGAAGACCAGGACGTCGAAGTCGTCCGCCGCTGCGGCGGTCGGCGCGGCGCTGACGCCGACGAGCGTGGTGAGCAGCGCCGCTGATGCGCTCAGGAATGCTCGGTATTTCACGTCAGGACCTTCCACTTCTGGTTCGCTCCGCCCCAACAGGTCCAGAGCTGGGTGCGCGTGCCGTTGGCGGAGTTGACGCCCTCCACATCAAGGCACTTACCGGAGTTGGGATTGACCAGCGAACCGTCGGCCCGCTGCTCCCACTTCTGCGCGACGGTGTCGTTGCATTGATACAGCTGCACCTTCGCCCCGTTGTCCTTCGAGGCCCCGCTCACGTCCAGGCACTTGCCCAGCGCCCGAAGCGTCTGGCCGTCGCGCTGCCAGGTCTGCGCACCGGTGTCGTTGCAGTCGTAGATCTGCACCTCGGTGCCGTCCTCGGACTTGCCGCCCTCGACGTCCAGGCACTTGCCGCCGAGGCCGACGATCGGGCCCGCGGTGGTGAAGCTGAAGGAGTCGACGTCGAAGAGCTTGCCGGAGCCGCCGGAGAAGGTCAGGTACAGCGTGGTCGTCTGCGCGGCCGCGCCGGAGACATTGCCGGTGACCGTCTTGAACGACTCCCAGCCGCCGGTGTTCGCAACCGCCGCCGAGCCCAGTACGGGTCCGGTGGGCGAGCCCGACCGGATCTGCAGCGTGCCGCCGACACCGCCGGAGGAGACCAGGGCGGTGAACGACTTCACCTTCTCCAGACGGTAGGGCGCGAAGGAGATCCAGTCACCGTTGTCGATGTCGCCGACGGTCTGCCCGCCTTCCGCGGCGGTCTTGTCGTACGGCCTGACGCCCGAGGACTTGTCGTAGTGCTCGGCCTGCCGCTTGCGCAGCTGGGTGGTGACGCGCTTGCCGCCCGGGAGGGCCTTGCTGTCGGTGTACGCGGCGTCGAATACGGGGAAGAGCCGCGCGGCGTCACCCTCGTTGGAGTCCTGCGCCTCGATCCATCCCGAGCAGCCCTTCTCCGAGGTCAGCGCGTGCGTGTGTGTGGTCGGAGGGGTGTCGTGCCGGACCAGGTTGGTCATCGAGGCCCGGTTGCAATCGGGTGAGGAGCCGTCCTCGGCGTCGGTCGCGGTGAACTGGAACGGGATGATGTCGCCGTAGGAGACCAGCTGGCCGTCCACCGGCTGGCTGACCGTGACGGTCGGCGGAGTGTTCCCGACCCCGATGACCGCGTCGGCCGTCGCGGTGGCGCCGTTGGAATCGCGGACGGTCAGGGTCGCCTTGTAGGTGCCGTTGGCGGTGTAGGTGTGGGACGGGTTGGCCTCGGTCGAGGTCTGTCCGTCCCCGAACGTCCACGAGAAGCTGATCGCATCGCCGTCCGGATCCTTCGACCCGGCGGAGGAGAAGTTCACCGCGAGGGGTGCGTGCCCGTACTTGGGGTTCGCGCCGGCCTCGGCCACCGGGGCGTGGTTGCCGCCCGCTCCGACGTAGTCGTACCGCAGCAGCCGGGAGTTCTCGTTCGGCAAGAAGTTCCCGCCGGTGCCGTAGTCCAGGACGTACAGGGCGCCGTCCGGACCGAACTCGACGTCCATCACCTGGTTGACGTTGTCCGACGGACTGTCCTTGAAGGTGCTGATCTCACCGACCCCGCCGCCGGACGTGACATGGACGGCCTTGATCCAGCCGCGCGCGAACTCGCCGGCGAAGAAGTGCTCGCTGAGCGACTGCGGGAACTTGGTCGTCGAGGGGTTGGTCGCGTCGTAGCGGTAGACCGGGCCGGCCATCGGCGCTTCCCCGCCCCCGCCGAACTCCGGCGGGCTGCCGGCGTCGCCGCCGTAGCGGATCCAGGACGGCTTGGCCGGGGGGAGCTTCGCCAGGCCGGTGTTGTTCGGGGAGTTGTTGGTGGGGCCGTCGACGCAGTCGTACTTCGGTCCGGTCGTGTTGGTCGCGAAGTTCCAGTCGTTGTACGTCTCGGCCGTGGTGTTGGTGCCGGTGCAGTAGGGCCAGCCGTAGTTGCCGGGGCCGGTGATCCGGTTGAACTCGACCTGCCCTGACGGACCGCGGTTGGGGTCGGTGGGGCCGCCGTCGGGGCCGTAGTCGCCCACGTAGATCGCGCCGGTCTGCTTGTCGATGTTCATGCGGTACGGGTTCCGCAGGCCCATCGCGTAGATCTCGGGCCGGGTCTTGGCCGTGCCGGGCGCGAAGAGGTTGCCCTGCGGGATCGAGTAACTGCCGTTGTCGTTGACCTTGATCCGGAGGATCTTGCCGCGCAGGTCGTTCGTGTTGGCCGAGGTGCGCTGGGCGTCGTAGGCCTCGCGGCCGGGCTGCTCGTCCAGCGGCGCGTAGCCGGTGGCGAACGGGTTGGTGTCGTCCCCGGTCGAGAGATACAGGTTGCCGGCGGAGTCGAAGTCGATGTCGCCGCCGACGTGGCAGCAGATGCCCCGGGTCGAGGCGACGTCGAGGACCTTGACCTCGCTCGTCGTGTCGAGGGTGTAGTCGGCCTTCAGCGTGAACCGGGACAGGCGGTTCACGTTCTCCGAGGCGGGCGCGTAGTAGAGGTAGATCCGCCGGTTCGAGGCGAACCCGGGGTCGACGCCGACGCCCTGCAGGCCTTCCTCGTCATGCGTGTAGACCGGAAGCGAGCCGATGACGGTGGTGTTGCCGCTCTTGTCGGTACGCCGCAGCTTGCCGTCCCGCGCGGTGTGCAGGACCGAGAGGTCGGGCAGCACCTCCATCGCGATGGGCTCACCGAGCTCCCCGCCGCCCTTTGCGAGGGTGACCTCCGAGAAGTCCTCGGGAACGATGTCATGCGCGGCAGCGGGGGTGGAGAGCCCGGCAACCGCTGAGAGTGACGCGGCCATCAGCATGAACGACACCATTGCCGCACGCCAGGGACGTGTTCTTCGAGACACGAAGTTGCCTTTCGACATTCGACACGCTCGCCGACCGCGTCGAGAGGCTGGATCACCCGCCCCTGCCGGCGTGCCACCCGCCGGCGTCCGGGACGCGCCGCCACAGTGACAGGCCCCCTTTTGCTCGTCAAGAGTCTTAACGGAAGCCTTGCACGCAGGTTCTTTTGCTTGACATCCGTCATAAGGGCTCGCATGATATCGACCAACAAAGGGGACTTAGGCCCAAGTTGAAGTCGGCGTGAGCCGCAATCCGGACAGCCGCCCCGGGACCCCCAACCCGCCGTACCGACACCTCTGGCACGCCGAGCCGGTGTCCGTACGGTTGCCACCCTGCGGGTTGGGGCCCGGTGCGGCGCCACGACGCCATCAGGGCGCCCCCGCAAGACCCAGTAGCAGGTTCTTCACCTCCGTGGCCCGGACCGGGCCAGTGACGGCATGCCGGTCGGAGCAGAGGATGAGAGGGCCGTCCTCCGGGTCCTCGGGCAGCCGGCCGTGACTGCCACGTACCGGCGAGGAATCGAGCGGTACGACCGCCATGCGGTACCGCATGCCGAGCTTCTTGCGCGCCAGGGCTGTCGCGGCCTTGACCATGACGTAGGGGTCGAGCGGGTCCATGAAGAGTTCGACCGGGTCGTAGCCGGGTTTGCGATGGATCTCGACCAGCCGCGCGAAGTCGGGTGCGCGGGCGTCGTCGAGCCAGTAGTAGTAGGTGAACCAGGCGTCGGGCTCCGCGATCGCGACCAGTTCCCCGGAGCGCGGGTGGTTCAGTCCCTGCGCCTTCTTGCCTTCGTCGTCAAGGAGTTGACCGAGGCCGGGCAGTCCTTCCAGCGCGGCACGGGTCGCGTCCAGGTCCTCCGGGCGGCGCACATACACGTGGGCGATCTGGTGGTCGGCGACCGCGAACGCCCGTGACGCCATCGGGTCCAGGTACTCCATGCCGTCCTGTGTGTGCACCTCCAGCAGGCCCGCGCGGCGCAGCACCCGGTTGATGTCTACGGTGCGGGTGACACGGGTGATGCCGTACTCGGACAGGGCGACGACGGTACGGCCCTCGGCGCGGGCGTCGTCCAGGAGCGGGGCCAGCGCGGTGTCCAGATCGGCGGCCGCTTTCAGGGAGCGCGGGTCGTCGGGGCCGTAGCGCTGCAGGTCGTAGTCCAGATGCGGCAGGTAACACAGGGTTAGGTCAGGACGCCGGGTGGTGATGATGTGGCGGGTGGCGTCGATGATCCACTGAGTGGAGACCAGGTCCGCGCCGGGGCCCCAGAAGCGGAACAGCGGGAAGGTGCCGAATTTGTCGGTCAGTTCGTCGTGCAGGGCGACGGGGCGGGTGTAGCAGTCGGGTTCCTTGCGGCCGTCGGCGTAGTAGATGGGGCGGGGGGTGACGGTGATGTCGGTGTCCGCGCCCATCGCGTACCACCAGCAGATGTTGGCGACCGTGTAGCCGGGGTGGGCGCGGCGGGCCGCGTCCCAGAGTTTGTCTCCCTCGACCAGGCCGTTGTGCTGCCGCCACAGCAGCACCTCGCCCAGGTCGCGGAAGTACCAGCCGTTGCCCACGATGCCGTGCTCGGCGGGCAGGGTGCCGGTCAGGAACGTCGACTGCGCCGCACATGTCACCGCGGGCAACACCGTGCCGAGGGGCGCCTGGGAGCCGGTCTCGGCCAGCCTGCGCAGGTTCGGCATGTGGTCGAGGAGACGGGGGGTGAGGCCGACGACGTCGAGCACGAGCAGGGGGGTGGGCCCGGTCATGGCAGCTCCTTCAGGCCGAGGTGGATCAGCAGGTCGCGGGCGAAGGCGAGTTCGGCGGCGATGCCCTCGATCAGGCCGGCGCGGTCGACAGGCCGCAGTGAGGGCGGCAGTGCCTCCCAGGTGTAGGTCTCCACCTCCAGGTGGCGCGTGCGGGCGACGGAGCCGCCGACGAGATGGGTGAGGCAGTCCCGCAGCACGGGCAGCGTGGAGGTCAGCGGCCTCGCGGGCACCGCGTGCAGGGGCACGTGGAAATGCGCACGCCAGGGTCCGGTTACCGGGAGGCCGCCGAGCCCGAGGGCCTCATCGAGGTCGTCGGTGCCGATCAGCCCCTCCGTCGTCCTCACCCGCGTCTGGTGCAGGAAGCGGGGTTCGTCGAAGGCGCGCAGCGCCTCGCGTACCTCGGGCAGGTGCGGGTCCTGCGCGTGCAGGGCGGCGGAGAGCTGAGCCTTGACCACGGGGATGTCAGCGGACCAGAGGTTGCCGAGCGCGGTCGCCGGGTCCTGGAAGGACGTGGCGAGGTGACAGGTGTCGACGCAGACACCGATCCGGTCGTGGCCTATGTCGAACAGTGGCCCGATGGCGTCGGCCGTCGTCTCCACGACACAGCCGGGCTCCGGTTCCAGGCCGATGCTGATCGACCGTCCGGTCGATCGCTCCATGGCATCAAGGTATTCGGCCAGGGAGAGGAGTGCGTTGTGCGCTGTGTGAGCCGACCTGGAGTCGTACGACGTCCGCCAGGCGAGCGGGAGGGTGGAGATGCTGCCTTCCCTGACGCCATCCGGCAGGAGCGCGGTGAGCAGACGGGCCAGGTTGGCGGTGTAGCGGAGGCGTTCGGGTTCGGCCCAATCCGGCCTGTACACCCGGTACTTGACCTCCTGGGCGCCGAACCCCTTGTAGGGAAAGCCGTTGAGGGTGACGACCTCAAGGCGCCGCATTGCCAGCTCGGCGCGCAGGAGTTGCAGGGCGTCGGGATCACTGATGAGCGTGAACGCGGCGTCCTCGGCGAGCCACAGGCCGATGCCGAGGCGGTCCAGGCCGAGGCGGCGGCGGACCGGCTCGCAGTAGTCGCGGAGTTGGGCCAGGACACCCGCCAGGGTCTCGGCCGGGTGGGCGTTGGTGCAGTACGCGAGGTGGACGGTGGAGCCGTCCGGGTGGAGGAAGCGCATGCGGTCACTCCCCGCCTCTGAGTACGGAGTTGCCCTCGTGCGTGGCGTCGGTTGCCTGGACGTCGAGGGCGAGGCGGCCGCTTTGCCCGTAGAAGGCGACGGGGTTGCGCCACAGCACCCGGTCGACCTCGTCCTCGGTGAAGCCCTCGGCCAGCATCAGGTCGCCGACCCTGCGGGTCTTGAGAGGATCGCTCCGTCCCCAGTCGGCGGCGGAGTTCACCAGCACCTGCTCGGGCCCGTATTCGCGCAGGATCGCGACCATCCGTTCCTCGTCCATCTTGGTGTCGGGATAGACGGAAAAGCCGAGCCAGCAGCCGCTGTCCTTGGCCTCCTTGACGGTGGTCTCGTTGAGGTGGTCGACCAGGACGTGGTCCGCGGGCAGGGCCGACTCCCGGACGACGTCGAGGGTACGGCGCAGACCCGCCAGCTTGTCGCGGTGCGGGGTGTGCACGAGTGCGGGCAGGCCGTACTCGGCGGCGAGCGCGAGCTGGGCAGCAAGGGCGGCGTCCTCGGCGGGGGTCATCGAGTCGTAGCCGATCTCACCGACGGCGACGACCTGGTCCTTGACCAGATACCGGGGCAGCTCGGCAAGGACGGGTAGGCAGCGCGGGTCGTTCGCCTCCTTGGGGTTGAGGGCGAGCGTGCAGTGGTAGGCGATGCCGTACTGGGCGGCCCGGAAGGGCTCCCAGCCGAGAAGGGAGTCGAAATAGTCGAGAAAGGAGGCCGGCGAGGTGCGGGGCTGGCCCAGCCAGAAGGAGGGCTCGACGACGGCACGGACGCCGGCGGCGTGCATGGCCTCGTAGTCGTCGGTGGTCCTGGACGTCATATGGATGTGCGGGTCGAAGATGCGCATCAGGACTCCTGGGTGGCGAGGCGCAGGGCGCGCTGGAGGTCGGTCGACACGGGACGGCCCGCCGCGGTGCGTTCGGCGGCGTAGTCGGTGAGCATCCGTGCCAGTTCTGCGTCCCCGGCCGCCCGGCGTTCGAGGTCGGTCACCGCGTTCAGAGGCACGCCGGTGAACAGGCATTTCAGTACGGCGTGCCGCCAGGCGTGGGCGCCCAGGTGCTCGCCGGCGTACGGGCCTACGGCGATCGCGACGAGCCGGGTGTCGTTGGTGCGCAGCGCGTCCTCGATCAAGGGGAGCGCGTCGGCGGGGGTCAGGTGCGGGAGATGGGGCAGGACGCGGAGGACGGCGCGGCGTTCGGCGGCCGTGCCGCGCGTGTACAGCCGGGCGAGGGCGGAGGGGGCCGGCTGGACCGCGTGCAGGAGGAGGACGCGGGCGTCGTCCTCGGCACCCCGACAATGCCGGCCCGCCTCCGCGAACCGCGCCTCCCAGACCGGCAGCGAGTGCCGGAAACCGTCCTGATCGACGGCCGCGTCGAGCACGGCCTGGGCCAGCCAGGCGCGGACCGGAGAGTCGAGGCTCTCCCACAGCTCTATGAGGCCGTTGGCCTGCGGAGTGGTCATGCGTGTGCTCCTTTCTCAAGGCCACGCAGGTAGTGGAGGCAGCTCTTGGCGAGGCTCGGCCCTGCGTGCGAGTGGCGGGGCAGCTCCACGCTGATCAGGCCCGGGTAGCCGTCGTGGGTGAGGTCGGCGAGGGCGTCAAGGACGGGCGGGAAGTCGATCTCGCCTGCCCCGAACGGGAGATGCTCGTGGATGCCCCGCCGCATGTCCTCGATCTGCACATGGCGCACCCAGGGCGCCGCGCTGCGGACGCAGTCGGCGGGCGAGGCGCGTTCCAGGCACTGGCAGTGGCCGATGTCGAGGGTCAGGCCGAGCGCGTCGGGGCTGCCGAGCAGGTGGCGCAGGTGGTGGAAGTCGGCGAGGGTGGCGAGGAGATGGCCGGGCTCGGGCTCCACGGCGAGCGGCATGCCCAGGCCGGTGGCGGTGTAGAGGACAATCGACAGCTCGTCGGTGAGCCACTTCCACGCGCTGTCCGGATCGACACCGTCAGGGAGGACGCCGCTGAAGCAGTGCACCGCGTGCGCTCCGAGGTCGGCGGCGATCTGGACGGCACGCATCAGCATGCGGACCCGGGCCGCGCGTCCCTCCGGGTCGGGGTCGAGCAGCGAGGGGCCGTGCTTGCGGCGCGCGTCGAGGATGTACCGGGCGCCGGTCTCGATCGTCACCGACAGCTCGAGGGTGCGCAGAGTGCGGGCCAGTCGGCCAACCCGGTCGGAGAGGTCCGGCGCCATGGGGTCGAGGTGCATGTGGTCGAGCGTGAGGGCGACGCCGTCGTAGCCGAGATCAGCGAGGAGGAAGAGGGCGTCGTCCAGGCGCAGGTCGGTGAGGCCGTTGGTGCCGTAGGCCAGGCGCAGGGTCATGTAGGGCTCACCTTCCGAGAGATACGGCGTGCCAGTGGTGCCAGTGCCATCAGTGCCGCGCCGCATGCGGGGGCGCCGGCGCGGGCCGCGAGGGCGGCCTGGAGCGGGATGAGTGACCTGATGCCGCCGCCCACGGCGCGTTGTGTGAGGTCCGGGGAGGGGTTGAGGGCGGCGTGGAGGTAGGGCCGGGCGGCAGTGGCGCCGTACAGAGCTGCGAAGGTCGGGGCGGCGAGGTCGCGGACCAGTCGCGTGCCCGGGGCCCCGTCCACTCGCCTGAATGCAAGTGCCGCAAAGATGACGGCACTTGTTGCCAGTGCGGCCATCGGAGCCAGGCCGGATCCGCCGGTGGTCTCGTTGCGGGCGACACGAGTCACCGCGTAGGTGTGGGCGGCCAGTGCCGCCGAGGACAGGGTCACGGCGGGGCGGAGAGGCCTCGCCCCGGTCGCCACCGCGCCGAGCAGCAGGTCCAAGCCGCGGGCGGCGCCCATGGCGACGGCGCCCGCGGGGGTGTGCTTGAGCTTCAGGTCGTACGCCCAGACGGTTGCGGCCAGGACGCCTGCGACCGCCGCCGCGGGGCGCCCCGCCCGGGCCGCGAGGGCCAGGCCGACTGTGGTCAGCCCGGCCGCCGCACCCATGGCGGCGGCCGGGTGGATACGACCCGACGGCAGCGGCCGGTCGGGGCGTTCGCGCGCGTCCTCGTCCTGGTCCGCCCAGTCGTTCAGGGCCATGCCCGCCTCGTAGAGGCACAGGGAACAGCCGATGGCGAGCGCCGTGCGCCGGTCGGCTCGCACGCCCGCGGCCGCCGCCCCGGCGAGTGCGTCGCCGGGGACGGTGAACAGTGCCGAGACGCGCAGGAGTTGGGCCCAGTCACGTGCCGCGCTCACGCCTTCGCCACCCGCAGCCGGACAGCGAGGACGAGCAGCGCGGCGTACTGCGCGGCCAGCGACGACGGCGCCCCCGGATCGGGGTCCTTGAAGTAGAACCCCAGCTCGGGGAGCGGGCCGGTGAGCCCCACTTCGTGCGCCCGGGCGACAATCCGGGCGAGGTCGAGGACCAGCGGTGCCGCGAGGGCGGAGTCGCATCCCTGCCAGATGGTCTGCAGGACCATCCGCGTGCCGAGGAATCCCTCGAAGGCGATGTGGTCCCAGGCCGTCTTCCAGTCCCCCATCGACGGTACGTCGTCGATGTGCACCACTCCCTCGGGGACGGTACCGAGGGTGTCGGCGAGGACCCGTTCCTTGCCGGCGTTCTTCGCGGCGGCCGCGTCCGGGTCGGCGAGCGCCGCGCCGTCTCCCCCGCCGAGCAGGTTGGCGCCGGACCACGAACGTACGGTGAGCGCGCGCTGGGCGAACATCGGGCCGAGCACGGAACGCAGCAGGGTCTGCCCGGTCTTGCCGTCCCGCCCGGCGACCGGCACCTCGTACGGACCGTGCAGCGCCGGATGGTGCAGTCCGGTTGACGGGGTGAAGTTCACGTATGCGGCCTGGGCGCGCAGCGCGGCAGCAGCGTACAGCGAGCTGGCGGGCAGCCTGTCGTCTCCCGCGAGGGGCGCCGGTTCGGTGGATGCGACGTTGACCACGACGCATCGGGCGAGGTTGTTGCGCATACGGAACGAGGCGATGTCCTCGGCGAAGGCGCTGATCAGTTCATGGTCGTCGCGCAAGTCGTCGAGGGGGCCGCCGGTCCGTATCTCCGCGTCGGCCGCGGCGAGTTCGGCGCGCACCGCGTGCGGCAGATCGTGCGGCAGGACTCCCTGGTCGGCGAGCTGCTCGGCGCGCTTCGGCAGGGGGCATGCCGCGACGTCGTGGCCGCCGAAGACCAGGGACGGCAGATCCGGCAGGCCGCAGTCGGCGAAGGACGGAGTGTGGGTGACCATGCCTACGGCCGGTTGGAGCCCCGCCGCGACGGCCGCGCACCCGGCGACCACCGTGGTGCCGACCGAGCCGCGGGCTCCTATCAGCCAGATTCCCGTACGTGGCGCTGCCAGTGCGGATGTCGATGATGTCGCCACGACCGCCTCCCTGCCGTTGTCTCTCGTCGCGTCATGCGTGTGAGGGGTGGACGGCCCGTGCCGGGGGCGTGAGTTGCCACCCCGGCACGGGCCCGTCTTTGGGGCCCCGTGTCCCGCCACGAGGGCCTTTCGTGCAAGTTCGTCGGAAACCTAGCCCTCTTTCGCGCGTATTGAAAGAGCTTATGCAGAAGAATTCTTGACTTTCATCGCCAGAGAACAAAAGTTTCCCGCTCCCTGCCTGGGGCGACCGCAACACCCTCCATCCATCCCGCCCCGTTACCGGTTCGTTGCTCGCAACCCTCGCCACAGCATGCCCTTTGTCTTCTGGCAATCAGAAGTAGTCGAAGATCTTGACCTAAGTCCTTTCCAGAACCGTCAGAGCACTGCTAAGTTCCACCGCTGAAGACACCGAAGCTAGAAGGCATGCGGAGGGAGGGCGACGTGAGACGCATGACGGCACGGCCCGCTAACGCACATCAGGCGCACATACTCAGGCTGTTGCGCGACGAAGGCCCCAACTCGCGTGCACAGCTGAGCGAGTTCGTGGACCTGTCCCGCTCCAAGCTCGCCGTCGAGGTGGACCGGCTCATGGAGATCGGGCTCGTGACGAACAACGGCCTCGCCGCCTCCAGGGGCGGACGCCGGTCGCACAACATCCGGCTCGCGCCCGAACTCCGCTTCCTGGGCGTCGACATCGGCGCCACCTCGGCGGATGTCGCCGTCACCAACGGGGAATTGGAGGTTCTCGGCCATCTGAGCAAGCAGGTCGACGTGCGGGACGGCCCCGTCGCGGTCTTCGAGCACGTCCTCGACATGGCCGGCAAGTTGAGGGCTGCCGGCATCGCCGAGGGCTTCGACGGGGCCGGGGTCGGCATCCCCGGGCCGGTGCGGTTCCCCGAGGGCATCCCGGTCGCGCCACCGCTCATGCCGGGCTGGGACAACTTCCCCGTCCGCGAGGCCCTCAGCCAGGACCTCGGTTGCCCGGTCATGGTCGACAACGACGCGAACCTGATGGCCCTCGGGGAACAGCACACAGGTGTGGCCAAGAACGTCAAGGACTTCCTCTGCCTGAAGATCGGCACCGGCATCGGCTGCGGCATCGTGGTCAACGGCGAGGTCTACCGCGGGGTGACCGGGAGCGCCGGCGACATCGGCCACATCCAGGTCGATCCCGACGGCCATCCCTGTGCCTGCGGCAACACCGGCTGCCTGGAAGCCCACTTCAGCGGTGCGGCGCTCGCCCGCGACGCGCTCATGGAGTCCGGGCACCCGGGTGAACTCGCCGACCGGCTGGCCGCATCGGGCACGCTCACCGGGGCCGACGTCGCCGCGGCAGCCGCGGCCGGTGATCCTGCGGCCGGTGATCTCATCCGGCAGGGCGGCGGCCACGTCGGGCAGGTCATCGCCGGGCTGGTGTCGTTCTTCAACCCGGGCTTGGTGGTCGTCGGCGGTGGAGTGACCGGTCTCGGCCACTCGCTGCTGGCCGCCATCCGCACCCAGGTCTACCGCAGGTCCCTTCCCCTGGCCACCGGCAGCCTTCCCATCGTCCTCAGCGAGCTCGGCCCCCAGGCCGGCGTCGTCGGCGCGGCCCGGCTCATCACCGAACGCGTCTTTTCCCCGGCATGACCCCCAAGGCCCGCCCCACCGTCTCAGTTCCCCGCCGACGGTGGGGCGCCTGAACCCGCCCGCCCCGGCGTCGAAAGCGCTCGCCAAGAGCCCACGCCGAGGGCGGCGGTTACGGCCCCGCCCCACCCGAGCGGTCTCCGCACCGCGCACCGACCGACACCCGCATCCCACAGCGCGGGAAACACAGCGCCACGCCCTTGAACGACCACGGAACCGAGGAACCGTCCCATGCCGCCATCACCCCCCGACACTCCAACAGCCGACTCCCCTGCGCCGCTGCTCAGGATGACCGGGATCACCAAGTCCTTCCCCGGCGTCCGCGCTCTGGCCGGCGTCGACCTGACGGTCGTCGCGGGCGAGGTGCACTGTCTCCTCGGCCAGAACGGTGCGGGAAAGTCCACCCTCATCAAGGTCCTGGCCGGCGCCCATCAGCCCGACGGCGGCGAGATCGTCTGGCAGGGGCAGCCCACCCGGCTGAAGTCCCCCATCGACGCCATGCGGCTCGGCATCGCGACCATCTACCAGGAACTCGACCTCGTCGAGCATCTCTCCGTGGCCGAGAACATCAGCCTCGGCCATGAACCGACCCACGCCGGATTCGTCGTACGCACCCGGCTCGCCCGCCAGCGCGCCGCCGCCCTCCTGAACCGGCTCGGCCACACGGAGATCGACCCCGCCGCCCCCGTCGCCGAACTCTCCGCCGCACAGCAGCAGATCGTCTCGATGGCCCGCGCCCTGTCCCACGACGCGCGGCTGATCGTCATGGACGAGCCGTCGGCCGCACTCGACCCGGATGAGGTGCGCAATCTCTTCCGCACCGTGGACACCCTGACGAGTGAGGGCGTCGCCATCATCTACATCTCCCACCGGTTGGAGGAGATCCGCACGATCGGCGACCGAGTTACCGTCCTCAAGGACGGCCGGTCAGTCGCCGACGGCTTGCCGACCCGGTCCACGCCCACGCCCGGCATCGTCGCCCTCATGACGGGTCGCACCGTCGAGCACGTCTTCCCCTACTCCCCGCGTGCGGCCAATCCGGTCACCTCCGCCGTGCCGCCCGTGCTGAAAGTGGAAGAGCTCAGCCGCCATGGGGAGTTCGAGCCGCTCGACCTTGAGGTCCGCCCGGGGGAGATCGTTGGGTTGGCCGGACTGGTGGGGTCCGGGCGGTCCGAGATCCTGGAGACCATCTTCGGTGCCCGTCAGCCCACGACGGGCCGGGTGTTCGTGGACGGCGAGGAGGTGCGGCCCGGCAACGTCCGTGCCGCGGTGCGCGCCGGCATCGGGCTCGCTCCCGAAGAGCGCAAGGCACAGGCCCTGCTGATGCTGGAGTCCGTCACCCGCAACGTCTCCATCTCCACCCTCGGCCGGTTCTCCCGACTCGGCTGGATCGACCGGGCCGCTGAGCGTGCCTCGGCACAGCAGGTCACCCGCGACCTGGCGCTCCACCCGGACAACCCGGACGCCCAGGTCAAGAACTTCTCCGGCGGCAACCAGCAGAAGGCCGTCCTGGCGCGCTGGCTGCTGAGGGGGTGCCGCGTCCTGCTCCTGGACGAACCCACCCGTGGCGTCGACATCGGGGCCCGCGTCGAGCTGTACGCGGTGATCCGGCGGCTGGCGGACGAAGGGATGGCCGTCGTCGTGGTCTCCAGCGAGATCCCCGAGGTTCTCGGCCTCGCCGACCGTGCCCTCGTGCTCCGTGAGGGCCGCGTCGTCCACCGCGCGCCCGTCGACCAACTGGACGAACACCGCGTACTCGATCTCGTACTCGAAGGGAACAACGCATCATGACGCAGTCCGCGGCCGCCCCCGCGGCCGAGAAGCCCGCTCCCGCCGCGCCACCGCCGCGCAGGCCCGCTCTCGGCCTCCGGCTCGATGTCCGCACTCTGTCGCTGCTGGGTGTGCTGGCGATCCTCGTGCTCGTGGGCGGCGTCACCAAGCCGGACGAGTTCCTGGCCGTGAGCAACCTTCAACTCGTGCTCACCCAGGCCTCGGTGATCGGTGTCGTCACGGTCGGCATGACCTTGGTGATCATCAGTGGTGGCATCGACCTGTCCGTCGGCGCGATCGTGGCGCTCGCCTCGGTATGGGCGACCACGGTCGCCACCCAGGAGTTCGGATTCACCGGCGTCCTGTTCACCGCGGTCCTGGTCGGTGTGGGCTGTGGCCTGGTCAACGGCGTGCTGATCGCCTACGGCCGGATGGTGCCGTTCATCGCCACCCTCGCCATGCTCGCCTCGGCCCGCGGCCTCGCCCTGCAGATCACCGATGGCAGCACCCAGGTCGTCACCATCCCCGAGATCCTCGATCTGGGCGAGAAGGACGCCTACATCCTCGGGGTGCCACCGCTCGTGATCGTCTTCGCGGTCGTCGTCGTCATCGGCTGGCTGCTGCTCAACCGGACAACGTTCGGACGACGCACCGTCGCCATCGGCGGCAACCCCGAAGCGGCCCGGCTCGCCGGCATCGACGTCCGCCGCCAGCGCCTCTACCTCTACCTGCTGTCCGGACTGTGCTGCGGCATCGCCGCCTTCATGCTCATCATCCTGTCCGGCTCCGGCCAGAACACCAACGGCAACCTCTACGAACTCGACGCCATCGCCGCGGCCATCATCGGCGGCACCCTGCTCAGCGGCGGCCGCGGCACCATCACCGGCTCCGTGCTCGGCGTCCTGATTTTTACCACCATCACCAACATCTTCGCTCTCAACAACCTCGAAACCGCGACCCAGCAGATCGCCAAGGGCGCCATCATCGTCGCCGCCGTCCTCATCCAACGCCGCACCGCCCACGAGTAAAGCGCCAGCCAAGGAGACACGAACATGGCTCAGCAAGTCGACCCCATCCGCAGAAGGCTGCTCTTCGGCACCGCCGCCGTGTCGGCAGGCGCGCTGCTCACCGCCTGCACCTCCAACGACTCCGGCTCCGACGACGGCTCGGCCGAACAGGCCCCCGTCGCCGACGACAAGCCCGGCAAGCACGTCACCATCGGCTTCGCCGGACCCCAGGCCGACCACGGCTGGCTCAACGCCATCAACGTCAACGCCCGTGATCGCGCCAAGAAGTACAAGGACGTCTCGCTGGAGATCACTGAGGGCTCCAACGACACCGCCGCCCAGATCGGCCAGATCGAGACGCTGATCAACAAGAAGGTCGACGTCCTGGTGATCCTGCCCGCCGACGGCAAGGCCCTCACGCAGGTCGGCCTGAAGGCAATGCGCGCGAACATCCCGGTCATCAACCTCGACCGCGTCTTCAACACCCCGCAGGCGTACCGCTGCTGGATCGGCGGCGACAACTACGGCATGGGCCTCAACGCCGGGCATTACATCGGCGAACAGCTCAAGGACAAGCAGAACGCCAAGGTCGTCGAACTCGCGGGAATGGACACGCTGGAGCTGACCCAGCAGCGCACCAAGGGCTTCGACGACGCCCTGAAGAACTACCCCAACATCAAGAAGGTGGCCCGCCAGGCGGCGGAGTTCACCGTCGAGTCCGGCCAGTCGAAGATGGCGTCACTGCTCCAGGCCAACAAGCAGTTCGACGCGCTGTGGAACCACGACGACGACCAGGGCGTCGGCGCCCTGCGCGCGATCGAGCAGGCCGGGCGCGACGAGTTCTTCATGGTCGGCGGCGCGGGGGCCCTCTCCGCCTTCCAGGCCATCAAGCAGGACAGCGGAGTGCTCAAGGCGACGGTCCTGTACCCGCCGACCATGGCCGCCTCCGCCATCGACCTGGCGCGCGCGCTGGGCCAGAGCAAGGGCCTGGGTGGCATGGCGGAGTTCGAGATCCCCTCGTCCATCACCCTGTACTCGGCCGTCGTCGACAAGGCCAACGTCGACCAGTACATGGCGACCGGATTCAAGTAAACCGCTCCGGGGATTCCCCCCACCGTCGCCGAGGCCCGGGGGCGGCGCGCCACACCACGCCGCCCCGGCCGCGTCAGGAGAACTCGCGCACATGACATCCCCGAACACGCAATCCGCCGTAACCCGGAAGCCGGTCCTCGGCATCGGCATGGTCGGCTACGCCTTCATGGGGGCCGTCCACTCCCAGGGCTGGCGCACGGCGGGCCGCGCCTTCGACCTGCCGTTCGAGCCGCAACTCACCGCGGTGTGCGGCCGGAACGAACAGGCGGCGCGGGCGGCCGCAGATCGGCTGGGCTGGGCGTCCGCCGAGACCGACTGGCGGGAGTTGATCGCACGCGACGACATCCACCTCGTCGACATCTGCACCCCCGGCGACAGCCACGCCGAGATCGCCGTCGCCGCGCTCGACGCCGGCAAACACGTGCTGTGCGAGAAGCCGCTGGCCAATACGGTCGCGGAAGCCGAGGCCATGGTCGCCGCGGCTGCGCGGAACCCGGGCCGCATCGCGATGGTCGGCTTCAACTACCGCCGCACTCCCGCCATTTCACTGGCACAGGCCCTCATCGAAGCGGGCCGGCTCGGCACACTCCGGCACATCCGCCTGACCTATCTCCAGGACTGGCTCGTCGACCCCGACTTCCCGCTCACGTGGCGACTGCGGCGGGAGACGGCCGGCTCCGGCGCGCTCGGAGATCTGGGATCGCACGTCGTCGACCTCGCCCAGTTCCTGACGGGCGAGCCATTGATCGGGGTTACCGGGCAGACTGAGACGTTCGTCCCCGAGCGCCCCCTCACACCAGGCCCCGGAGGTGACCGGGGCCAGGTCACCGTTGACGACGCCGCCCTGTTCACCGGCCGTTTCCCGTCCGGCGCACTCGCCTCGTTCGAGGCCAGCCGCTTCGCCCACGGCCGCAAGAACGCGCTGCGGTTCGAAGTCAACGGCGTGCGCGGCTCGTTGGCCTTCGACCTGGAGCGCCTCAACGAACTGCACTTCTTCGACGGCACCGCCCCCGCCCCCGAGGCCGGCTTCCGCCGCATCCTGGTCACCGAGCCCAAGCACCCCTACCTCGCCGGCTGGTGGCCTCCCGGTCATGGTCTCGGCTATGAGCACACGTTCGTCCACCAGGCCCATGACCTTGTGCACGCCATCGCCGACGGAACCCAGCCTTCCCCATCCTTCGCCGACGGTCTCCAGGTACAGCGCGTGCTCGCCGCTGTCGAGGAGAGCGCGTCCAAGGACAGCACGTACACCCCCGTCTTCACCACCGACCACGAATAAGGACGTGTGTCATGACCCACCGTTTCACGCTCTTCACCGGCCAGTGGGCGGACCTGCCCCTGGAGGAGGTCTGCAAGATCGCCACGGATGCCGGATTCGACGGCCTGGAACTCGCCTGCTGGGGTGACCACTTCCAGGTGGACGAGGCCCTGACCGACCCGTCCTATCTGGAATCTCGTCGCCAACTCCTGCAGAAGTACGGCCTGAAGTGCTGGGCGGTCTCCAATCACCTGGTCGGCCAGGCCGTTTGTGACGCCATCATCGACGAGCGTCACGAGGCCATCCTCCCGCGCGAGGTGTGGGGTGACGGCGACCCCGAGGGCGTACGGCGACGGGCCGCCGACCGGATGAAGGACACCGCCCGCGCGGCGGCGGCCTTCGGCGTCGAGACGGTGGTCGGCTTCACCGGCTCCGCCATCTGGCACCTGGTCGCCATGTTCCCGCCCACCACCGACGTCACGATCGAGCGCGGCTACCAGGACTTCGCCGACCGCTGGAACCCCATCCTCAACGTCTTCGACACCGAGGGCGTCCGGTTCGCCCACGAGGTCCACCCCAGCGAGATCGCCTACGACTACTGGACCACCGAACGGGCCCTGCAGGCCGTCGACCACCGGCCCAGCTTCGGCCTCAACTTCGACCCCTCCCACTTCGTCTGGCAGGACATCGACCCGGCGGGCTTCCTCTACGACTTCCGGGACCGCATCTACCACGTCGACTGTAAGGACGCCCGCAAGCGCCTCGACGGACGCAACGGCCGCCTCGGCTCCCATCTGCCCTGGGGCGACCCGCGCCGCGGCTGGGACTTCGTGTCGGTGGGCCGCGGCGACGTGCGCTGGGAGGACATCTTCCGCATGCTCCGCTTCATCGGGTTCGAGGGCCCCATCTCCGTCGAGTGGGAAGACGCCGGCATGGACCGCCTCCAGGGCGCCCCAGAGGCACTGGCCCACCTCAAGGCATACGACTTCAACCCGCCGTCGGCCTCGTTCGACGCGGCGTTCGGAGCAGCTCCCTGACAGGGCCCCGAAGGGCAAAGCGTTGGCAAAGCAGCGGGAGCGTGGGGCCGACTCACGCTCCTGACTCATTGAAGACACCGCCTGGAGGGAGCGGTACCCCGAACGGTCCCGACATCCCATCAGCACGAGCTCAGCGGGTGGCGGTGCACGCCCCCTCGACGGTCACTCCCTCCTCGACCGTCACCAAGCACCGCCACCCACCCTGCCCGTGCTGACGCGGACGCGTCGCTCCTGGCCTGTGACTACGGGCCAGGAGCGACGCGCTGCCGTTTCTCCGCGGCATCCGCCAGCAATTCGACGAGGGCCGCGCGGGCCCGGGCCACACGGGAGCGGACGGTTCCGATGGGGCAGTCGCTCACCTCGGCCGCCTCCGCGTAGGGCATGCCCCATCAGCTGCGTGAGGAGTGCATCATTCCTGACACAGCGGCCGCGTGGGGATATTGTGTCGAAACTGCTCCCACAAGGCGGCCTGGACGAATACGAGGTCCGTCGCTACGTCGGCTGGTACCGGCACATCACCCTGTCCATGCTCGCCCACGCATTCCTCGCGGCCCGGGCCGTGGGCGCGGCAAAGGGGGCGGCAGAAACGACACCACCAGCATTGTCCCTCTCACCGTGGCAGAGATCCAGCGCCTGCTGGACGCTCTCCTGCCCCACCTCAGACCCCACCAGGACCGCCAATGGCACGCACTGAGCTGGTCCCACTGGCGCAGACACCACCAAGCCATCGCCCGACGTTGCCACCACCGAAGAAGAACCAGCTCAGGACACGAATTCTCACTGGAGTATTAAGGCATTCCGTTATGCCTACCTGGATCGATCGATGATTCTCCTCTTCGCGTCACGATCCGTGCTGTGAGCGGTGGCGTGGAGCAGCTCCTCGCCCGGTCGGTTCTGGGAACTTTCTGAGAAGGGGTCGGCCCCTCGTTCGTGCGAACTCCGCGACCTGCGCCGTCCTCCCGCCGACTCTCAGAAATCTCCCAGAACCTCTCGGGAACGTCGTACCCACGACAGCCAGTGTGTGCTCGTCCCACGGCACGCGGCGCCGCCGTAGTCTCCCCCGTTCGGCGCCGCGTGCTCCCCGCGAGCGAAGCGGAGTGTTTCCCGTATGGCTGCCATCACGTCCCGTCGCCAGACCAGGCCCGGTCCCAGTCCGCGGCCTGGCACGAGTCCGCGGTCTCAACGCCGCACCGTGCCTGTACAACTGATCGGTCCGTGGCAGAACGCCCTGGAAGGGGCGGCGGCCGCGATGTGCGCGACAGTCGCCATGGCGGCTGTGTCCGCGCTGGCACTGGTCCTGCTCGACGCGGGGTCCGTCGGATCGCTGTGGTCGTTGGCGATGGTCCTGACGGCCATGTCTGTCGGCGGTTCGCTGAGCGCGAGTTCGGATGTCTCTGCGGACACCGGGTCGATGGGCGGGCTGGCCTCGCTGTTCGGCGGTGGTGGCGGCATGGGACCGTCGATGAGCGGTGCCGCCGATGTCATGCCGCTCGGAGTCACTCTGGTCGGCGCCGTCATCTTCTGGATCGCGTTCTCTTGGCGGCTGCGTCAGGGGCGGCAGCGGCGGTTCACTGGCGGTGAGCTGGCCGTGCGGGCGGCCGGAGCCGTGACCGCGGCGCTGGTCGCGCTCATGATCGTGGCCGGTCTCGCACAGGGATCTGCCACCGTGCCCGCGTCGGCGATGAGTCGGATGGGGGGAACCGGCGCGGGTCAGTCTGCGGGGGGCTTCGGTGGCGGGAGTGATCGCCTGAGGGAGCTTTTCGGCGGCGGCGGGGGGCTGGGTGATCTCTTGGGCAGCGGTGGTGGTGGTGACCTGGGCGGCCTGATGGGCGGTGGTGGCGCGGGGGCCGAGCCGATGCTGACGTATCACGTGAGCGTGGGAACCGCGGGCCTTGGTGCGGTTCTGTGGGTGGCCGTCGTACTCGGTGCGGGGTGCCTGATCAGCCGCCGGGTGCGGCTGCCGCTGGGCGGTGCGCTGGACGGGCTGCGCACGGCCTGGGGCCCAAGCTTCTCGGCCGTGGTCCGCACGACCCTGGTCCTGGCGGCCGTACCGATGGTGGCCTTGGCGATCATTGGGGCTGTGGTCGGCGGCCGGGCCGGCTCGGCGGCAGGCTCCGCCCTGTTGCTCGCCCCGAACGCCCTCGCGGTGTTCCTGACCCTGGGCGTCGGTTCGTCGTGGACGGCCGAGGTGCACCCGGTGCAGAGCGACGGCGGCAGCAACCCGCTCGCCTCACTCATGGGCGGCCTGGGTGGTACGGGTGGAATGGGCGGCGGCCGGCAGCCCGACCGTACCGAGCACCTCAGGTCCCTGTCGGCAGGCGGATGGCCGCTGTGGCTCGCGGCCCTCGCAGTGACCGGCCTGATCCTGCTCGCCTGCGCCCACCGCGCCGCCCGGGCCACACACCCCGGCCACAAGCTCCCGCTGCTCCCCTACCGCGGTCCGCTGGCCGGGCACCTCGGCATGGCCGCGCGGTTCGGTGTCGTCACGGCCATCGCCCTGGGCGTGGCCGCCTGGCTGGTGGGGGCGTCCGGGCGTTTCGGCGTCAGCGTGTTCGGCAGCGAGATGGGGGGAATGCAGGCCGAGTTGAGCGGCAGTGTGCTGCGGACGGTGGTCTTCGGGCTGCTCGTCGGCGGGCTGGCAGGGTTCGTGGGAAGTCTGCCGACCGCCGCGTTGCGCGGTGGCCGTGCGGCTCGGTGACAGCAGGCTTTGCGGCTCGGCTTTACGCGGTGAAGACAGCCCTCTTCGTATCCTGCCCGGCAAGCTCCCGGCTGCTGCGGGCCGCGCGCCTTCCGCCATGCCCCTCACCCGGAAATGTCCCCGTGTCTTGCCGGGCCGGGAGCGTGTCCCGGTCGCCTGGAGGCCCCCTTTGACACCTGTTGAGCGCCCTGCCCTGCCCGGCATCGGCATCGAGAGCGCGCCCGACGCGGCGGTTGCCGCGGGCGTGAACCTGCTCGTCGTGGACGACGAACCCACCGTGCGGGAACTGCTGTGCGCGGCCCTGCGACACGCCGGTTTCACTGTCGCCGCGGCCAGGACGGGGCAGGAGGCCCTGGATCGTGCGGGAGAGGTCTCGCCGGATCTGGTCCTGCTGGACGTGATGCTTCCCGACCTGGACGGCTTCGAGGTGATCCGACGGCTGCGTGAGCAGCACCGGCCGGCCTCGGCACCCCGTACCGGGCACATGCCGGTCGTGTTCCTCACCGCCCGCGACGCGACGCAGGACAAGATCGAGGGGCTGGTCCTGGGCGGCGACGACTACGTGACCAAGCCGTTCGACCTCCAGGAGCTGATCGCCCGCATCCGCGCCGTGCTGCGCCGCACCAGCGGCGACCCAACCGCGCAGCTGCGCGTGGCCGATCTGGAACTCGACCCCGACAGCGTCCAGGTGGCCAGAGCGGGGGAGCCGATACGTCTGTCGCCCACTGAGTTCCGGCTGCTGCACTACCTGATGATCAACGCCGGGCGCACGGTGTCCAAGCCGCAGATCCTCCAACGAGTCTGGAACTACGACTTCAACGGCGACACCGGCATCGTCGACACCTACATCAGCTACCTGCGCCGCAAGATCGACAACGGCGGCCCGAAGCTCATCCACACCGTGCACGGCGTGGGCTACGTACTGCGCGCACCGAAGACATAAGGACCGCAGGCATGAGGACTGACGTCACGAAGACCGAAGTCATGACCCCGCCCCGTCGTGCCCGTGCGCTGTGGGCACACGCGTCCCTGCGCAGCCGCGTGCTGATGCTGGCCGTCGCCCTGCTGACCACCGGGTTCACGGCGTTCGCCCTGGTCACCGGCAACGCCCTGCGGGGGTACATGGAGAACCGGGTCGACTCGCAACTCCGTGCGGCTGCCAGGGTGTTCGCCCTCCTGCCGCCGGCCGTGGCGGAGACCGGGGCCGAACGCAAGCCGCCGACGCGCCTCGCCGACTTCAGTACGGACGTCCTTGGCAACCCCGTGATCACGTACGTGGCGAAGGACGGCACCGTCGAGAGAAGCATCGACTCCCTCGCGGGAGCGAACCGGACGGACAACGCGCGAGGCCTGGCCCTTTCCCGGCTGGACACGGCCGCGGTCGCCGCCCACGGCGGCCAGCCGTTCACCGTCGACAGCACGACGGGCGACGCCCGCTGGCGGGTGATCGCCATGCCCAGGGCGGCGTCACGTGCCGTCCTGCCGCGGGCCGCGGTGACGACGTCGGCCGACTCGGGCAGCGTGGTCGTGGCGACGTCGATGGACCAGGTGGACAGCACGGTGGACCGTATGTGGCAGAACTACCGGAACACCGGCCTCGGTCTGCTCGCGGTCCTGGCCGTGGCGGGCTGGTTCGCGGTCCGATCCGGGCTGCGCCCACTGTCCCGCATCGAGCAGACGGCCGCCGAGATCGCGGGCGGTGACCTCTCCTGCCGAGTACCCGAACTAGCGAGCTCCAAGACGGAGTTGGGTCGTCTGACCGCCGCCCTGAACGGCATGCTCGGGCAGCTGGAGACCGCCTTCGCCACCCGCGCCGAGTCCGAGGCGCGAATGAGCCGGTTCGTCGCCGACGCCAGCCACGAGTTGCGCACCCCGCTGGCCGGCATCAAGGGTCTGACCGACCTTCACCGCATGGGCGCCCTTCCCGACCGCGAGGACATCGATGACACGATGGCCCGAATCGCCCGTGAATCCGAACGCCTCACGCGCCTCGTCGAGGACATGCTCCAGCTGGCTCGTCTCGACGAACATGCCCTGAAGGCCCCGGGGCAGCCCGCTGTCCGCCCTGCGTCCAGCTCCCCGCCAGGTCTCGACCTCACCCCCGCCGACCTGCGCACGCTCGCCGCGGACGCTCTGCACGACGTACGCGCCCTGGACCCGACCCGTGCCGTCACGCTGACCGGGCCGACCGGCGACGACCCGCCCGCCTCCGCGCCGGCCCTCGCCGACGAGGCCCGACTGCGCCAGGTAGTCACCAACCTGGTCGGCAACGCCGTCACCCACACACCACCCGGCACACCCATCCGCATCGGCGTGGGCACGGTCGGCGGCCATGCTCTCCTGGAGGTCGCCGACCAGGGCCCGGGTCTAAGCCCCGAGCAAAGCGGCCGTATCTTCGAGCGCTTCTACCGCGCCGACACCTCCCGCACCCGCGCCACCGGCGGCTCCGGCCTCGGCCTCGCCATCGTCCATTCCCTCGTCACCGCACACGGGGGCCACGTCGAGGTCGACTCCGCCCCCGGCCAGGGCGCGACCTTCCGCATCCTCCTGCCTCCGCTCACGGACCAGCAGACGTACCTCCATCAAGGGCGGGAACCACGCCCGTCGCGTGGATAGGACCAACTCGCCCGGCAGCCTTCTGAGTTCCTGCGACTCCCCTGGTCCAGATCAGTGCCGGTCCGACCAGAGGAGGCGTTACTGAGCGTTCGGCCGGCTCCCCGGCGGCCCACTGGTTGGCGCCGGGTGCGGCGCCAACCAGTGATGTGACAGTGACCCACCAGTGCCGTGACAGCAGTCCACCAGTGCGCTGGGTAAATCTCGGAGCCGCCAGAGCCTGGAAACCCCATCGATCGCGAGGGTTGTGGATTTCGCCGAGAAGGCGGGTCCCGACCCTTGTCCGCTCAAGGGCCAATTCCACCAGTACCGCGCGCCCGCTAGAAAGGACATGGAAGTGAACCCTGATCACGAATCCCGCAGCGGCGGACTCACCCCGCAGCGCCGCACCCTTCTTCTCGGCATGCTCGGCGGTGCCGGACTCAGCCTCGTCGGAAACACCGGAACCGCCGTGGCCGCCACGTCGAACGACCCAGCGGCGAATCCGGAAGCCGATTTCAACTTCGACACCGGAAACGCCGTCAGAGAACTGTTCGTCGAAGGGAGGCAGGCAGCAAGTGGCCTCAAGGCCATCGCTCCGATGGACGTCACCATGATGATTCGCGTCACGCAAATGGCACAACTCGCGTGGTTCGACGCGGTGGCGCCGTTCCACCCGACGGCGGTCGGCGTGTACTCGAGGCTGGGCCGTCGCCCCGCAAGCGAGAGCACCACCAACAGGAACAAGAACATCGCCCTCCTCTATGCCTCCCACCGGGTGCTCGAAACCCTGCTCCCAACGCAGAAAACGGAGTGGCGCAAGATCATGACCTCGGTCGGCCTGGATCCAGACGACAGGACGGAGAACAAGACCACTCCCATCGGCATCGGAAATCTCGCAGGGAAGGCCATCCTCGCGCACCGGCTGCGCGACGGCATGAACCAGCTCGGAGACGAAGGCGGCCGCACATACCACCCGCAGCCCTACGCGGACTACCTCGGATACCGCCCAGTCAACTCGGCCTTCGAGGTCCGCGACCCCTCACGCTGGCAGCCCCTCCTCGCACCCCACGATCGCCGGCTCAAGCAAGGGACCGGAGACGTCGGCGCCTTCGTCATACAGCAGTGTGCGACGCCGCAACTGAGTGTCACCAAGCCGTACTCCTACACCGACCCCGACGAATTCCGTCTCGCGCCTCCCAAGAAGAGCGACCACACCAACGCCAGGGCGTACAAGCGTCAGGTGGACGAAATCCTGGCGGCATCGGCGGAACTCACGGACGAGCAGAAGCTGATGGCGGAGATCTTCGACGACAAGTTTCTCGGTATCGGCCTCTCCATCGGAGAGGCGTGCGCGGCCCATGACCTGGATCTCGACGGATGGATTCAGGCACATATGCTCGCGGCCACTGCCGCTTTCGACACCTGCATCGCGGTGTGGAAAAGCAAGATCCGCTACGACGCGCCACGGCCGTTCACCGCGGTTCGGCACGTGTACGGCAGCGAGAAGGTCACGGCCTGGGGCGGGCCTGGGAAGGGAACAGTAAGTGATATCCCCGCCGACCAGTGGCGAGGCTACCTGCTAGTCGGGGATCATCCCGAATACCCCTCCGGGTCGACGAGCCTGATGGCCGCTCAGGCCCAGGTGACACGCCGTTTCCTCGATTCGGAAACCGTGGATTTCACGTTGCCCTACGCCAAGGGCTCGTCATTGGCGGAACCGGGCATCACGCCGGCCAAGGATCTCGTAGTGCACTTCGACACCTGGACTGAGCTGAACCGAGCGTGTGGCATGAGCAGGTTGTGGGGCGGAGTGCACTTCATGTCGGCGATCGAGGCCGGATGGGATCTCGGTGCCCGAGTAGGTGACCGCGCCTACGAGTTCGTGGTGAAGCACATCAAGGGCGAGGTCGGCCACTAATTCGCTTACCCCTCGGCCCGCGAGGTGGGCGCGACCTTGGCAGCCGGTCTGGTGGGCGCGGGCGGCCGCCCCGACCGCGCCGGCGCCGCAGTGCAACATCACAGGTCAAGAAATGGCTCGCCCAACGCCTGAGCGACGAGCGCTCGAGACGACGTATGTAACGAATGAATAACACACCGGGGCAATCGACAGCCTTCCCTCTCCCCCATCACGAGACCCCAGGGCGGCCTGTGCAAGCAGCGCCGCACGATGCTCATCGCGATGCGGTGCAACAGGGAGCATAAGAACGCATGTCTGCAATTAAGACCACACTGCGCATCACGACGGTCGCCGTCGCCACTGCCGTCGCTCTCGGAGTCGCCGGGCCGTTGGCGTCGGCGACCGAGGCGGAGCGCGCGCGTACTGCTGAGACACAGGCCGCCGCCGCGGAGGAGTCGGGCGCGCCGCAGATGGTGGAGAGCGGGCCTGACGAGCGTCTGGGCACACTTCCTGCGAACCCGTCCACGCAGCAACTCGTTGCGGCGATGTACCCGGGCGACAAGGCGGCCCAGGAGGCGGCGCTGGCCCATCTGCAGCAAAGCCCGCTGTTATTCGGCTTTTGGGACACTGCGTGGAAGGTGACAAAGTGCGTGGGCGCGATCGGCGCGTTCATCGCGGGGAACGCGCTGCTGGTGACCAAGGCCACCAAGTTCGGCGGCGCACTCAAGGGCGCCAAGCTCATAGTGCTGGCGGGGAACAAGGAGGAGCGGATCAAACTCCTCGCGGCCATATTCGGCGAGGTGACCGGGCTGACCACGGTCGCCACCCAGTGCGGCTGATCCAGGGCCGTTCACGAGAGGAGGCAGTAACGGTGGAGATGGCCTTCAAGGTGTCGTTTGTGCTCGCCACGGCCGTCGAGGCCGTCCTTGTCGCTGTGCTGCTCTTCCAGCTGTGGCGCCGGCAGCGGCATGAGGTCGCGCGTCCGCTGGTCCTCAGCGGCGGTGACGCGCTGAGCAGCGGGTGCGTTTGCGCGGGCGCAATGGCGCTCACGCTCCTGTTCACTGACGGCTGGGACAGCCCGGCGGCGGGCGACATTCCGCTGTACGGGGCGACGTTCGGGATGGCTACGGCGGGCCTCGTCTCGTTCCTGAACCGGCGAAGCGGAAGGTCCGGCACGGACCAGCGGGACGGAACGCGCTCCCCACGCGGCCGCGTCGCCCTCCTGCTGCCGCTCGGCTTCGGAGTGCTGGCGGGGCTGGCGGGCGTTTGATCGATCCGGCATCGCCGACGGTCGGCGGGACGGCAGGGACTTCGTCTGCCCGAACAGCAACGGGACCACACCCGGCTCTACTGCCGACCGCACCAGCAGGCTCATGGGGCCCGGCCGCCACTCGGCGCTGGAACGTTGAGCACCGCCAGCGCGATCGACACGAGCAGCTCGCGCTCGGTGTCGGTGAGTCGGGGCGGCGTGGGGCCCGGCTCGGAGGTCGGGTCCGGCGAGGCGGCGGAACGCTGCGCCTTCGCGTGGATCGACATGACGCCGATGCGGATCGCGCCGAGCGCGCAGCGACAGCGCAGCATCATCTCGGGGTCGTCCGTTCCGGCGATGAGTCGCTCCAGCCGCGCAAGTCGCCGGCCTAGGTCATGGCGGTCGACCAGGATGCGGAGCGCTGCGGGCTCGGTCGCGATGGCCTGCAGCGTACGGCCGCTGTTCTCGAGGGCGGCGATGATGCCGCGGACCATCATCTCCTGGTTGAACTCGGCGCCTTCGGCCTGCTCGGCGAACTGGTCCAGCGCCTCCACGACCGGGCCCACGAGCGCCGAGAGCAGCTCTTCCTTGGCCGGGAAGTGGTAGTAGAGGGCAGCGCTGGTCATCCCCAAGTGCTGTGCGAGGTCACGCATCGAGGTTCCGGAGTAGCCGCGCTCCGCGAAAAGCACGCTCGCGGCGTCCAAGATCCGCTGCCGGGTAACTCCAGCGGTGCTTCCGGCGATCCGGGCCATCGTTCTTCCAACTCCCGTTCTGGGGCTCGGGAGGTGTCGCACATCTGTCGTGCCGTCACCTGAGCTCTGTCTCGGTATGCTACCTTCGCAAGTATTAATCGATCGGCCGATTAATTCTTAGGAGCGGCATGACCCCGCTGGCCCGCTGGTGCTTCCGGCATCGCCTCTTAGTTCTCCTCATGTGGCTGTTGGCGTTAGGCGGCATCTCTGTGGCCAGCCAGGCCGCAGGCCCCGCTTACGCGAACGTATTCTCCGTCTCCGGCACCGAAGCGGAGAAGGCACAGGACCTCGTCAAGTCCGCGTTCCCGGACAGCGCGGGCGACATGGACACCGTCGTCTGGCAGGTGGCCGACGGGACCGTCCGGGACGCCGCGGTACGCGACCGGCTGTCCGAGACACTCGATGAGATCGGCCGGCTCGACACGGTCGGCTCGGTGACCAGTCCGTACTCGAAGGCCGGCACCACCCAGATCAGCCGCGACGGCCGTACCGCCTACGCCAGGATCACCTACCACAACACGGCCGAGGAACTGTCGGTGGAGGAGGCCGAGCGCGTCGTCGACACGGCGGCTGCGGCCCGTGCCGATGGGATCAATGTCGAGGTCTCGGGGCCTGTGGCAGAGAAGACCGAGGCGGGGCAGGCGGGCAACATCGCCGAATTCGTGGGCCTGGTGGCCGCCGCGGTCGTGCTCTATCTCGCCTTCGGGTCGCTGCTGGCGATGCTGTTGCCGCTGATCAGCGCGCTGTTCAGCGTCGGTACCGGCATTATGACGATCAAGCTTCTGTCGCACGGCCCCGACGTACCGGAACTGGCCGCCACCCTGTCGACGCTGATCGGACTCGGCGTAGGAATCGACTACGCACTGTTCATCATCACCCGCCACCGACAGGGACTCAAGGCGGGCCTCGCCCCGGAAGAGGCTGCTGTCCGGGCTCTCAACACGTCCGGCCGCGCGGTGCTCTTCGCCGGTGCCACGGTGTGCATCGCGCTGCTCGGCCTGCTGGCACTGCGGCTTGAATTCCTCACGGGCGTCGCGATCGCCACCACCGTGGTGGTGGTGCTCACCATGACCGCGTCGGTGACCTTCATGCCGGCGCTGCTCGGCCTGTGCGGCCTGCGGGTGCTTAGTCGCCGGGAGCGGCGGCGTCTGGCGGACGAGGGCTCGACCCAGGAGGAACCACGCGGACTTGCCGTGCGGTGGGCGGCATTCGTCCAGCGTCGTCCGGGCGGCCTGCTGACGGCTGCCGTACTCGTGCTGGCTGTTCTGACCATCCCCTTCTTCTCCCTCCGACTCGGCATCTCCGACCAGGGCAACCGTCCCGAGTCGAACACCACTCGCCAGGCGTACGACATGCTGGAGCAGGGATTCGGGCCGGGCTTCAACGGGCCGCTGCAACTGGTCGCCGAACTCGACGGCCAAAGCGACAAGGAAGCTCTACGGCAACTCGCCGACACCGTAAGGAATGACGCCGACGTGGCCTCGGTGGTAGCCCTGCCCGCGCAGCCGGACGCCACGACAGCCGTGGTGCAGGTGATCCCGAAGACCGCCCCCCAGGACGAGGCGACATCGGATCTCATCGCGCGACTGCGCGACACGACTGTCCCGGCCGCCGAGCGCGGCACCACCATGAAGGTCTACGTCGGCGGACAGACCGCGACGTTCGACGACTTCGCCACCGTCATGCTCGGCAAGCTGCCGTGGTTCGTGCTGATCGTGGTGGCGCTCGGGTTCCTTCTGCTGCTCGTGGCCTTCCGCAGTCTGGTGATCCCGGTAACGGCCGCGGTGATGAACCTGCTCGCCGCGGCGGCGTCGTTCGGTGTGCTGGTGGCGCTCTTCCAGTGGGGCTGGCTGTCAGGTCCGCTGGGGGTCGGTGGGGCCGGGCCGGTCGAGGCGTTCCTGCCGGCGGTGATGCTGGCGGTGCTGTTCGGACTGTCGATGGACTACCAGGTGTTCCTGGTCAGCAGGATGCACGAGGAGTGGGTGCACTCCCGCGACAACTCCAAGGCGGTGACGGTGGGCCTGACGAACACCAGCCGGGTCATCAACGCGGCTGCGGTCATCATGATCTGCGTCTTCTCGGCGTTCGTGTTCCGCGAGGAGCGGATCATCTCCGAGTTCGGCGTGGGTCTGGCGGCAGCCGTGGCGCTGGACGCGTTCGTCATCCGCACCATGCTGGTGCCCGCCGCCATGCGCGTACTGGGCACCGCCAACTGGTGGCTCCCCGGCTGGCTGGACAAGCGACTGCCCCACCTGGCGGTCGAGCCGACGGATGCACCCGCGTCTCCCTCGCCCCCACTTCCCGCGCCGGCGAAGGCCCCGGACGTACGGGCGAACTGACGGTGTGTCCACCACTGGTCCCCCAGCGGCAACGCCCGTTGGAGGACCAGTGGTGGACGGCTTGCTCGGCTGCTGGTGACGGCCATCTGTCCACCCCATCGGCCCGCGATGCCGCACTGCCAGCATCGCCTTGCAGGTGATCCGTACGAAGGAGCGCAGATGTCTCAGTTGTCGTTGTCTCAGGCCGCTCCGGTCGGGGGCAGCCGTATCCACGGCGTCGGAGCGTACCGGCCCGAGCGCGTCGTCACCAACGAGGAGATCGCCCCTCGTATCGGGGTGGCTCCCGAGTGGATCGCGCGCCGGTCGGGCATCCACACCCGGCGGTTCGCCGGACCGGATGAGCCGCTGGCGATGATGGCGGCCGCGGCCTCGGAGAAGGCCCTGACTGCGGCCGGACTGTCGGCCGACGAGGTGGACTGCGTCCTGGTCGCGACGATCAGCCATCTCCTTCAGATGCCCGCGCTGGCGGTGGACGTGGCCCACCGGCTCGGCGCCGCGCCCACCGCTGCATTCGACCTGTCGGCGGCCTGTGCCGGGTTCTGCCACGGCGTTGCGATGGCGGACAGCATGGTCCGGTCGGGCACCGCCCGCAACGTACTGCTGGTGGGGGCGGACCGTATGACGGATGTGGTGGACGCCGACGATCCGGCCACCGCCTTCCTCTTCGCGGACGGCGCCGGCGCCGTTGTCATCGGCCCCTCCGAGACGCCAGGCATCGGCCCGGTGGCCTGGGGCTCGGACGGTGAGCGGATGGACGCCATCACCATGACCGGCCACTGGACGCCGAGTCTCCGCGAGAATCCCGAACTTCCCTGGCCCTACCTGTGCATGACGGGCTGGAAGGTCTTCCGATGGGCCACCGAGACCATGGGTCATGCGGCCCGTCACGCCATCGAGCGAGCCGGTCTGACGCCCGGCGAGCTCTCCGCCTTCATCCCGCACCAGGCGAACGAACTCATCACCGACGCGCTGGTCAAGGACATCGGCCTGACCGCCGACACGGCCGTCGCCCGGGATATCGCCGACAGCGGCAACACCTCCGGCGCCTCGATCCCGATGGCCATGGAGAGCCTGCTCGCCTCAGGCCAGGCCCGGTCCGGTGAAGCAGCCCTGCTCATCGGTTTCGGCTCCGGACTGGTGCACGCCGGGCAGGTCGTCCTGCTCCCCTAGGCGCCGCTCATCACGACAGTCTCCCGTCCTGCTGTCGGTGTTGACCCGCTGGTGTCCTGCCCCAGCCCTCGACCAGCAAGGTCCGAAATCATCCGACGCAACCATCCGTTCCCCACACGCGAACTCGGAGCGTCCCATGAATCCCACCCTCACCGGCAAGCACGCGCTCGTCACGGGCGGCAGTCGAGGCATCGGAAGAGCCATCGTGCTCGCCCTCGCCCGGGCGGGAGCCGATGTCCTGGCCTGCCACCAGAACCCGAGCGCGGAAGCGGACCAGTTGGCCGCGGAACTGAAGAGGACCGAGGGCGACCACCACCTGCTGCAGGCGGACATCACCGACCCTGTCGACGTCGACCGCCTGGTGGATGAGGCGAGGACCAGGTACGGCTCGCTGGAGATCGTCGTGCACAACGCCGGCGTGATCAGCCATGTCCCGCTGCCGGAGCTGGAGTTGGCGGACTGGCACCGGGTGCTGGACACCAGCCTGACCGCGGCCTTCGTGGTGGTGCAGAAGACGCTTCCGCTGTACGGGGAGCAGTCCTCCGTCATACTGATCGGCTCCCGGTCCGCGGCGCGCGGTATCCCATTGCGGAGTCACTACACGGCGGCAAAGGCGGGCCTGGAAGGGTTCGCCCGCTCGGCCGCCAAGGAGCTGGGCGGACGCGGGGTGCGCGTCAACGTGATCGCACCCGGAGTGATCGACAGTGACGACACCAAGGCGATCCCGGCCGAACAACGCGCCCAACTGATCGCCCGCTACGGCGAGAAGACGGCACTCGGGCGGCTCGGCGAGACAGATGAGATCGCCGACGCCGCGGTCTTCCTCGCCGGCAACCTTTCCTCCTACGTGACCGGCCAGACGATCAACGTGGACGGGGGGATCTGATGTCCGCGGCCGGGTCGCACGCCGAATATCCGCCGACGCGACCCGGCCGCGTACCACCCTTCCGTCTTCCGATGGGTCGAGGGGCTCTGTCAGTTCCCGGCCAGCCGTTGCAGCGTGTACACCTTCACCAGTTCATGGACGGAGTAGCCCACCGGGCCGTCCTTGCTTCCCGCCGCCTGCAGCAGATGCCGGTCGGTGAGCCTGGCGAGCACCCCCTCGGCGCTCGCCAGGTCGCAGCCGAGTTGTTGGGCCGCGTCCTCCGCGGTGAACGGACTGCCGGCGCGCATCGCGAACAACTGCATAGCCAGCCGATCTCGCTCGTCCAGCTGCCGGAACCCTGCGTGGTACGAGGCACGCAGGTCGAGGCCGGGGAGGCTGGACTCGTCAAGACGGCGGCGAGGGTCGGCGAGCCGCTCGGCGAACTTGCCGAGCGGCCAGCCCGGCAGTCGGCTGAGCCGGGTACCGACTGCCCGCAGCGAGAGCGGAAGTCCACCGCAGAGCTCGACGATCCGGTCGACGGCGGTCGGGTCCTCGCCCGCCCGTTGTGGTCCGATGATCAAGGTGAGCAGTTGGTGGGCATCGTCGTCGGAAAGCGGGTCGAGGAGTACCAGCTCGGAGCCGGCAAGTCCGTGGGCGAGGCTGGTGACGATGACCGCACAGTCGCCGCTGCCCGGCAGCAGCGACTTGACCTGGGCCGTGGTCGCGGCGCTGTCGAGGAGGAAGAGCAACGAGCGGGAGGCACAGCGGCTGCGGAACAACTCACTGGCCTCGTCGATGTCGTCCGGGAGAGCGGAGCGGGGTTCGCCGAGTGCGGCGAGGAAACGGTGCAGCACGGTGCGCGGGTGAACCGGATCCGCACTGTCGCCGCGCAGGTCCACATAGAGCTGGCCGTCCGGGAATCGGTCGCGCACCCGGTGTGCGAGTCGCGTGGCCAGGGCCGACTTGCCCACTCCCGGCATGCCGGTGATCCACAGAACCGGCAGCGGGGCATGCTGGTCACGGCACTCCGCGAGGCGGCTCTCCAGCCGGGCGAGCACCTTTGTCCGTCCGGTGAAGTCGGCTATGTTGAGGGGCAGTTGAGCCGGATGCGGAACAGACCGGACCTGCTGGGCCGGGCCCCCCAGTGGCAGACCGACCGCGGCTGCGATCCGCGATCCGGCAGCCTCCTCTAAGTCCTCGTCGTCATCGTTGCGGGCCGCCATGTGCCCGGACCTCGCATCGATGCCGTTCGGCACGATCTGCACCGGACGCAGTGCCAGTTCGGGCGTGGACTCACCTTCGAGATGCAGTTCGGGTTCGGCCACCAATAGGGCGGTGTGGAGTCGGGCCAGCATGGGCGAGGGCTCCAGGCCCAACTCTTCGATCATGCCCCGCCGGAAGGTCTGATATGCCTCCAGGGCTTCGTGCCGCCGGCCGGAGCGGTACAGGGCGATCATGAGTTTACTGTGCACACCCTCGTCGAGCGGATGGTTGGTGCACAGCGTCTTCAGTTCACCGATCAGCTCGCGATGCCGGCCGAGCTGGAGTTCGGCCTCGAGCCGCAGCTCCAGTGCATGCTTCCGGCGCTCCTGAAACCGCGTGATCTGGAGGCCGAGCTGATCGCCGGGATCGACGTTGGCCAGCGGGGCGCCACGCCAGAAGGCGAGGGCGCTCGCGAGGAGTTCGGCGGCCGTCTCGGCATCTTGGCCGTCAAGTGCCTTCCGCCCCTGGTCGATCAGCTCCTCGAAGCCATGCACGTCGAGAATGCCTGCCGGAATATCCAGCCGGTAACCGTTCGCCTTCGTATGCAACGAGACACCGGAACCCCCGAGCACTTCAAAGACGTTCTTCCGGATCTTGTAGATGTACGACTGGAGAGTGGCGAGCGCACTCGTGGGCGGGGAGCTCCCCCATAACTCATCCATCATCTCGTGTACACCTACGATCCGATTCCCGGACACCACCAAGAGTGCCACCAGTTGCCGCAGCTTTGGCGCGCTGGGCGTTAATTCACGATCTTCGCTACCCATTACCTCCAGCGGCCCCAATACACGAAGCCGCACCCCAGGAACGTCAGTCATCCGCGTGATCCCCCTACTGAGAACATCGCCTCAGTCACGAAAAAATCAAGCAATGGCTTGCCGTGTCCGTCGAATTGAGGCCTCTGGGCCCGAAGGCGGACACTCGCTATAGGTCACCTTATCTTAGCGATAGTTGAGAATCCTAGTGTTTCGCGAGTATGTCGCTGAAATAAACCGTTCGCCACCTGACGCAAAAACCGAAAATGCTTCACTATGTAACTACTGGCGAGTCAAAAAGAAGGGGGGTGCCCCGCAGATCGGGACACCCCCCTTAAAGATGAATATTGTTCACGCCGAGTAGGCCGCTACCACTTCGTAAACGGCGAAGGGCATTCCGGATGGAGTCGGGTCGGCGAACTCGCGGATCGGTGCCGTCTGCCCTTTATGCCGGGCACCCTCCTCCCATTCCAGAAATGCATGCCGGTCCTCCCACTCGCTCAGCACGGCGAAACGAACTGGTTCCTTCACATCGCGGAGCAGTTCGTTGCGCAGCATGCCCGGCGTACCCTCCAACGCCTTACTGGACTCGTGGTACGCCTGTACCAACTTCTCTACGTCGTCCGAATCCTGGGCATCGCGGACCCGGACGTAGATGGTGACGCGAACCGTGCCCCGCTCGGTCTCGGCGCTCACCGCGTCTGCCCTGCCTTCGGCATCTCCGCGACGACGTCGGTGGTCACCATGGAGCCCTTCGTCCGGAACGGCTGCAGCTTGCTCCGGTGCCCGATGTGCTCGTCGCTGCGCTCGAACGCGCGGAAACGCTGTTCGTCGGTCCAGTCGCTGATGATGTAGTAGACGCCAGGCTCATCGTGGCTACGCATGAGCCATTGGCCAAGGTTGGCCGGCTGGCCGGTGATGACCTCGCCGATCTCCCGCCATGCGTCCTCGAACTCCTTCTCCTTGCCCTCGGCTATCTCGGCTCGCAGCAGCACCCTGAAAACCGGTCCGCGGTCGCCGTTCGCCGTCGCTTTCTGCACGCTGTCGCTCCCCTCTCCCGCAGAGCTGCCGTCGCCGCCGGCCTGGGCTGCGGCCTCTTCGATCAGCTTCTTGATGCGGGCCATTTCCTTGACCGTCTGCCGGTTCAGATGATCCTCGGCGCCGGAGTCGTCCACTGGCGCGGACGGCTTCATGGTGAACTCCTGGATCCAGCGCATACGGACGCCGTCCGGGCCCTCCGTGTACTCCCAGCGGATGTTCATGTACTCGAACAGGCCGTTGTCGAGCCGCCGTGCGGTGACCGTACGGTTCTCGGGTTCGGGAGTCCGCTCGGAGACCCAGCTCCACTGCTTCCCGTCCTCGTCCCGTTGGGTCGTGAGCCGGAACCGGACCGTGTCGCCCTCGACGGCGAGTACCTCGGACTCGGCGTACTCCTCGAACAGAACAGCCCACTGGGAAACGTCGTTGGTCATGTCCCAGACCAGTTCCATGGGGGCGTCGATGACAATGGAGTTGTCGGTGCGGCCGGCCATGTCAGGCCGCCTCTTCCAGGCGCCCGTTGACGTAGTCGAGCACCTGCCGGGGGGTCTCCATCTCCTCCATGGCGGAGTCCGGTATGCGCAGCTTGAACTCGTCCTGGATCTGAGTGACGACCTCAAGGACGGCCAGCGAGTCGACGTTCAGGTCGGTGAACGGCTTGTCGAGGACGTCCTCGGTCAGGCTCGACGCGTCCGCGGACTCGCCCTGAGTGGCCCGCATGATCTCGAGCAGCTTTTCCACGCTCAATGTGGTCACGTTTGCTCCCTCGTTGGGTGGTTGGGTTCGGTCACCCACGGGTCCTGCCGAGGCCCGTGGGTCATGAGTCAGGTCCGTGCGCCGGGCTCGTTTCAGGCCGCCGCGCGCAGCACCAGGGCTGCGTTGAAGCCGCCGACGCCCCTTGCGCAGACCAGTGCATGACGTATCGGCAGCTCCCGCGGCTCCGCACGGACGAGATCCAGCGGGTAGTCCGAGGCGGGTTCGGCCACATGCGGGGTGGGTGGCGCCACGCCGTCGCGGATGGCCAGCAGTGCGGTGGCGACGTCGAGGGCGCCGCCGCCCGAGTACATCCGCCCGGTTGCGGTCTTCGGCACGGTGACCGGCACACCGCGCGGGCCGAACACCTCCGTCAGTGCCGCGGCCTCCGCACGGTCCAGAGCCGGCGTCCCTGAGCCGTCCGCGAAGACCAGGTCGATGTCGCCCGGGGCGATCCGGGCGTCGTCGAGCGCGTTACGGATCGCCCGGCCCAGTGTCGGACCGCGTCCGGTGCCGGGGGCGGGATCGAAAGTCGCCGCATAGCCGGCGATCTCGCCGTAGATCCGCTCGACCCCGCGCCGCACCGCGTCTTCGCGCCGTTCCATGACCATGATTGCGCCGCCTTCACCCGGCACATAGCCCGCTGCACGGTCGTCGAACGGCAGGTAGGCAGCGGTCGGGTCCGGGCTCGGGCTGAGCAGCCCGGTCGCCAGCTGCGCGACCATGCAGGCCGGGGAGAGCGGGGCGTCGGTGCCACCCGTCACGGCGATGCGGGCACCGCGCCGCAGCAACCGCCGAGCGTGTCCGATGGCATCCAGTCCCCCGGCCTGTTCGGTCGCGATCAGCCCGCAGGGGCCACGCAGGCCGTGATGGATGGACAGCTGACCGGTGGTGGCCGCGTAGAACCAGGCCACGGACATGTAGGCGCTCACCCGCATGGGGCCGCCACTCCACATCTTCTGCAGTTCGTGCTGGCCGTACTCGACGCCCCCGGAGGAGTTCGCGGTGACCACGGCTCTGTCGTACTCGGGGAAGTCGGCGAGGTCGACGTGGGCATCCACCAGTGCCATGTTCGCACCGGCGAACGCAAAGTGTGTCATCCGGTCGGTTTGTGCGAGCAGCTTGGACGGGACATGGTCGGCCGCCTCGAAGTCGTCGACCTGTCCGGCGAGTTGAACGGTGTAGCCGGAGGGGTCGAAGCGGCGGATGCGGTCGATGCCGCTCTTGCCCGCCAGTGTGGTGGCCCAGTAGTCGTCGAGGCCCACGCCTGTGGGGGCGACCACGCCGAGACCGGTGATCACCGTCATCGCGTGCTCCTCGGAGAGATCAGTACGATCGCGCTCTGGAAGCCGCCGAATCCGCTTCCGACGCTGAGCACCACGTCGGTGGGGTGCTCACGCGCCTCGCGCGGGACGTAGTCGAGATCGCACTCGGGGTCGGGTGTGGTGAGGTTCGCCGTCGGCGGCACGACTCCGTGCTCGATGGCGAGGGCGGAGGCGGCCACCTCGATCGCGCCGATGGCGCCCAGGGAGTGGCCCACCATCGACTTGATCGAGCTGACCGGCACCCGACGGGCATGGTCCTTCAGACTGCGCTTGAACGCGGCTGTCTCGTGCCGGTCGTTCTGCCGGGTGCCCGATCCGTGCGCGTTGACGTAGTCGATGTCCTCGGCCGATATACCGGCTTGTTCCATGGCCCGGTCGATGGCCTCGGCCAGTTCCCGGCCGTCCGGCTTCAGGCCGGTCATGTGGTAGGCGTTGGCACGTCCGGCGTAGCCGGCCACCTCACAGTAGATCTTCGCGCCGCGCCGTACTGCCCGCTCCCGCGCCTCCATCACGAAGACCGCGGACCCCTCCCCCAGCACCAGTCCATCGCGGTCCCGGTCGAAGGGGCGGCAGGCATGTTCCGCGTCGTCGTTGCGGGTCGAGGTCGCCTTCAGCGAGTCGAAACAGGCCACCGTGATCGGCGAGATCGGGGCGTCCGTGGCACCACCGATCACGACGTCCGCGGAGCCCTCCTCGATCAGCTGCGCTGCGTGCCCGACCGCGTCGAGCCCGGAGGTGCAGCCGGTCGACACCACCGACGTCGGTCCCTCCGCGCCGACGCGCCGGGCCACCTCCACCCCCGCGGTACTGGGGATGACCGCGCCGTACAGGTGCCGTACGCCGTACTCCTCGTCGCACAGCCACTTACGGCCGCCGTCGCTGATGACGACGTACTCCTTCTCCATCATCATGGTGCTGCCGACCGCGTTGCCGATGGTGACACCGGTACGGGCCGGATCCAGGTCGCCCTCGCCGACCCCCGCGTCCGCGAGTGCCTCGCCGGTGGCGGCCACCGCCATCTGCACGGCCCGGTCCATCCGACGGATCTCCTGCGGCGCCAGGCCCAGCGCGGCCGCGTCGAAGTCGCACTCCGCCGCGATCCGGCAGCGGAACCGCTCCGGGTCGAACAGAGTGATCCGACGTGTGGCCGTACGGCCCGCGGTCACCGCCGCCCAGAAGTCGCGGGTACCGACCCCGCCCGGGGCGATGACGCCCATCCCGGTGATGACGGCACGTCGTTCATTCCTCATCGGGACCGGCCTCCTCCGTGTCGACGTGACCCAGCTCGGGGCGGGGAGCGAGCGGGCACGAGTGGAAGACGACGAACGCCGGCACAGTGCCGTCGTTGAGCATCTTGTGCCTGGTCATACGGGGGATGAGGATGCCCTCGCCCGCCGTCACCCGGTGGACGTCCGTGCCGTCCGTGGTCACTTCCAGACCGCCCTGCACCACGTACATGAACTCGTCCGAGTACGGGTGGTAGTGCTCCCTGATCCGTTCGCCGACGGCCAGCAGACCGGTGCCCATGAAACCGCTGGTCACTCCGGTCGTCGCCGGACCGAGGACGACCCGCACATCGCCGCCGTGCCGAGGGCTCGACGGGACCTCCCCGGCGGCAACCTTGCTGACAGGGAGCTCCGCCGTCCCCGTCGGCGGGGTGGTGTGTGCTTCGTGGGCGGACATCAGTCGGCCTGCCAGGTGTAGAACGGCAGCGCCATGGCGTGCTTGGGCTCGGACCACTTGGGGTCGTACGCGGTGATGAACGGCAACAGCCTCTCGTGGAGCTCCTTGAAGAGCGGGTGCTCCCGTGCCGCGTACAGCTTCTCCGTGGGGTCCTCGTCTGCCTCCACGAGGTGCATGTACAGGTCGTGGAAGCGGAAGAGCGTGCGTTGCCGCGCGCCGATGAGATGCGGCAGTTCTGTACTGTCCGACCAGCGGAACAGGTCTGCGACCTTGTCGGCATCTTCGGGTTTCATTCGCGCCACGATCAAAGTGCGGTGCATTCCGCCTCCCGGCAGTTCGATTCTGTGAGTCGCATGTGAGCTGAAAACCGCCCCTGCGCATCGTGGGTGGTACGCCTGGCGGCCCACTGGTCGCGGGCGGGCGGCGCGCCACCAGTGCGGGGACAGCGACCCACCAGCGCCCTCGGTCAAGGTCGGGCCGTCAGAACCTGGAGCCCGCATCGATCGCGAGGAAATCCATGACCGTTTCACAACCTGCCGGGGACGCCGGCATCCGGAAGCTGGGTGAGCTGGCATTCGCAGCCGGAAACGCAGCTGCCGTCCAGACGGCAACCCGGCTGAAGATCCCTGACATGATCGGCGACAAGCCCGTCCCGGTCGAGGAGCTCGCCGAGAAGGCGGGTCTCCAACCGCACCTGCTGTACCGGCTGTTGCGCGCCCTGACCACTTACGGTGTGTTCCAGGAGGTCGGTGAACGGAGCTTCGCGCACACCGAGATGTCGCTGCCACTGCGCGAGGACTCCCTCGACGGCATCCGCAACCTCATCCTGTGGATCGGCGCGCCGTGGACATGGCAGGCGTGGCCGCGCCTGGAGGAGGCGCTCCGCACCGGCAAGTCCGTCATCCCGTCGATCTACGGCAAGGAGTTCTACGACTATCTGCGGGAGGACGCGCCCGACGACGAGCAGTTGTTCGCCCGTGCCATGACGGACTCCAGCGTGCGCAGCTCGGACGTGGTCGCGCAAACCATCGACCTGACCGGCGTCGGCACCGTCGTGGACATCGGCGGCGGCCAGGGCTTGCTGCTGCGCACTCTCCTCGACCGGTTCCCTCACCTCAAGGGCGCCCTGTTCGACTTCGAGCAGGTGGTGGCCGGCGCCCACGAGGACCTCAAGGACGATGGCAGGCTCGCCGCCCGGACCAGGATCGTGCCGGGCAACTGCCTGGAGTCGGTGCCCGTCGAGGCGGACGTCTACATCCTGAAGAACCTCCTGGACTGGCCAGACGAGAACTCCCGCGCGGTGCTCCGCAACATCACCGCCAGCGCTCCGCCCGGAGCCCGGGTGATCATCATCGACAGCCTGGTGGACGCCCATCCCGACGAGATGCGGATCACCACCACGCTCGACCTCTTCCTCATGATGAACGTCGGCGGTCAGAAGCACGGCCTGGCCGGCTTCGACAAGCTGTTCGCTGCGACCGGAATCAAGAAGCTGAGCGTGCAAACCGTCCCGGGCACGCTGCCGCGACTGCACCTGGTCGAGGGTCTGTTGCACCGGGGTTGAGCGCTCCCTGGCGGCATGACGGTCTGGCCCCGTTCCCCCCGGACGGCCAGGACCTCACCGCAGGGAAGCGGCAAGGAAGCGTCTGTCCTCCGTGTGGCGGCGGGGGCAGGCGCTTCTGCGCGCCTGGCCTAGTGCACCAGGCGCGCGGGAGCGCCGTCATGAGCGGCCGTCAGAGGCTGACCGTCGCGGCCACTGCGCCGAGCGAGACGGCCACGGCGCCGAGTCCTACGCGTACTTGGTGGACGGTGCGCCACCGCAGCCGTACGTCCTCCCACTCCGGCGGCGGATCAGTCGGGTCGATCCGCTCCACCCACTCGTACAGCGGCCGTGCCCTCAGACGCGAGACGACGGCGATCCCGCAGAGGAACGCCGCCGCGAGCCCGTACAGCACCGCCGCGGTCATGTGGTCCACGATGACCACCAGGGCCACGTCGCCCAGCGCCGCGAGCACCACCAGAGCCGGCATCAGCTTGTCCATCCGGTACGCGAGCAACGTGTTCAACAGCCGGTAGTGATCGACCTTCAGCTCTCGCAGCACGGGCTCGATCACCAGCAGGCCGACCTGCAGACCTCCCAATACCGCACCGCTCACCACGATCGACAGCACACTCAGAGCCTCGGTCACCTCATACCTCCCACAGTCACGGGCCTTTGACCGGAGTCGAACGCATCGCGCTGGGCGATTGATCGGAGCCGCCTGGCGCCCGGTGGTGTCCCGGACACCAGCCGGGCCCCAACACACAGCCCGACAGTGGCCACATGACTGCCGCACCCGATCCACGACGCTGGTGGGGACTCGCCGTCATCGGCCTCGCTCAGCTGCTGGTGGTGCTCGACGCCACGATCATGAGCATCGCCCTCCCGCACGCCCAGGACAGCCTCGACATGAGCGACGGCAGCCGGCAGTGGGTCATCACCGCTTACACCCTTGCGTTCGGCGGACTGCTGCTCCTCGGCGGCCAGGTCGCCGACCGTGTTGGGTACAAGCGCACGTTCGTCATCGGTCTCGTCGGATTCGTGGTCGCCTCCACGCTGGGCGGCGCGGCACCCACGGCGGGACTGCTGTTCGCGGCACGAGCCGTCCAGGGCGTGTTCGCCGCGCTGCTCGCGCCGTCCGCACTCGCCCTGCTGACGACGTCCTTCCACGACCCCGTCGAACGCGCCAAGGCATTCGGCGTGTTCGGCGCGATCGCAGGGGCAGGCTCGGTGGTCGGCCTCATCGCCGGTGGTCTGCTCACCGAGTACCTGAGCTGGCGGTGGTGTCTGTACGCCAATCTGCCGCCCGGCGCCGTCGCCGTGGCCGGAGCGCTGATCGTGCTGCGCGATCGGCGGGGGAACACCGGTGCCCGCCTGGACCTCCCGGGTGTGCTGCTGGTCTGCCCCGGCCTCGTCGCCATGACCGCGGGCTTCGGAGCGGCGGCCGAGCGCGGCTGGGGTGACACCGCGGTGCTGGGCTTCCTCGCCGGGGGCGCCGTCCTGCTCGCTCTCTTCGCCCGCTGGCAGACCATCACACGGACGCCGCTGCTGCCACCGCGCATCGTGCGCAGCCGGGTGCGCGCGGGTGCGCACGTCACGATGGCGCTGGTCACCATAGGGCTCTTCGCCCTGTTCCTGTCCGTCACGTACTACCTGCAGACCGTCCTCGGCTACTCCCCGCTCAAAACCGGCCTGGCCTTCCTGCCGACCGCCCTCGGCATCATCGTCGGCGCGACCGGGATCTCCGCCCGACTCAGCCACAGGGTGCCACCGCGCGGCCTGATCGTGCCGGGCATGCTGCTGGCCGCGGCCGGGATGCTGCTGCTCACCGGGCTCGGCACCGAGCCGGCGTACCTGTCGCACGTACTGCCGGCGGAGTTCATGGTGGGCCTGGGCACCGGCACCACGTTCATGGCGGCGATCGGCAGCGCCTCGCTGGGCGTCGACCCCTGGGAGACAGGCATCGCCTCGGCCACCCTCACCACGGCACAGCAGATCGGCGGGTCCATAGGAGTCGCGCTGCTGAACACGCTGGCGAGCAGCGCGACACAGCGGTACGAGAGTACTCACCGCGGCGCGGAGCCCGGGCCCGGTGCGGACGTCGAACGGGCCGCCACGGTGCACGGGTTCGCGGTGGCGTCCGGCTGGGTCGCTGCGCTTGTGGCCGTAGGAGCGGTGGGCCTGGGGTTTCTGATCGTCGCCCGGGCGCAGTCGACCCCGTCCCCCATCGGGCCCGGATCGATGGAGCGTCCCGGCGGCAGTTCCTTTGCCCGACGTCAACCACCCGCGAACTCCGGAGGTAACCGCCCATGAGGAAGCCCGATGTCGTCGTGCCGGCCGTGCCGATCCCCGTGCTCCTGCCGCCCCTGCCCCTCCCGGCCGAGTCAACCTCGCTGGTTGGACGGCACATCACCGTCCTCGGTCAGGGGGGCTCCGCCCGTGCCATCGCGGCGAAGCTCGGCGCCCACGGCGCCACGGTCGACCTCCACCCACCCGGACACCCGATCCAGCTCCCTGCCCCAGACCGGCCCTGCCAGCGACTGGACGGTGTTCTCGTCCTGCTCCCCAGGACAGCGGGAGAAGCCGTCGCCTCCGATGCCATCGCCACAGCCATGGGGTGCTCGCCCCGCTGGCTGCTCGTGCTGGCCGCGGGGACCGATCCCGCCGAGGCAGGGCGAGCAGCCCTGGCCCTCGACCGCTGAGGCCCACGTCGAAACCGTTTCAACCTGAGGGAGCGTCATGTCCCGCAACCTGTTTACCTCGGAGTCCGTGTCCGAGGGGCATCCCGACAAAGCGGCGGACCGGATCGGCGACACGATCCTCGAAGCACTGCTCAAGGAAGGCCCGCTGTCGCACGTGGCAGCCGCCGCTCTGCGGGCCGCGGCCGGGGCCTGACATGCGCATCGCCGTCACCGGTTCGGTCGCCACGGACCATCTCATGACCTTTCCCGGCCGCATCGCCGACCAGTTCCTGCCTGACCGCCTGGACCGTGTCTCCCTCTCCTTCCTGGTGGACACCCTGGAGGTCCGGGACGGCGGAGTCGCGGCCAACATCGCCTACGGGCTCGCCCTGCTCGGCCACCGACCGCTCCTGATCGCCTCGGTCGGGACGGACTTCGCGGAGTACGGTGCCCGGCTGGCCGCGCTGGGAGTGGACCTCTCCGCCATCCGCGTCTCCCCCACCCGCCATACCGCCCGCTTTCTGTGCACCACGGACACAGACGGCAACCAGCTCGCTTCCTTCTACCCGGGCGCGATGAGCGAGGCGCCCGCCATCGACCTCGCCGCCGTATTGCAACGGAAGCGCGACGTCGATCTCGTCCTCATCGGTGCCGACGCCCCGGAGGCAATGACGCGCCACACCAGGGCCTGTCGCTCCATGGGGGTGCCCTTTGTCGCCGACCCGTCCCAGCAACTGGCCCGGCTCGACGCCTCGCAGATCGACGAACTCGTCGCCGGGGCCGACCACTTATTCACAAACGAGTACGAACGCGAGCTGCTCCTGGCCAAGACAGGCTGGACACCGGACGACGTACTGGCCCAAGTCTCCACCTGGGTGACCACCCTCGCCGAGAAGGGCAGCCGCGTAGAGCAGACCGGCAGGCCGCCGGCTGAGGTCCCGGCCGTGCCCGACACCACGGCGGTCGACCCGACGGGTGTGGGTGACGCCTTCCGCGCCGGCTACCTGTCGGCTCTCGCCGCGGGTGCTGATCCGGTTCGGTGCGCCCGGTCGGGCTCAGCCCTTGCCGCCCTGGCCCTCGGTGAGGTCGGCACCCAGACGTACACGCCGGCCTCCGGCGGATCGGACGACCTCGTCACAGCGCTGACTCCCGGACGCTGATGCTGTCGTCCTCAGCCGTGAGACGACACGGATTGTCGCCGTCCGGGATCTCCCATGCCACGATGCCCACCACCGCCGCCCCGGCGACGCTTTGCGGGTGAAGGAAGCGAGCAAGCGTCCTGCGCGGTGCACGGGCGAGCCGACACGCGGGTGGGAGGCCGACCGCACGGCTGCGGCCGGCGTGCCCGAAGCCACCGCCGTCGTGTGTCCAGCCGCATGCGCGAGAACCTGCGTCGCGTAGCCGACGGGCAGCGGAAGCAGGGCGACATTGACCAGGAGACGCTCAGCCGGGACCAGATCCGTGCCCAGGCCGCCGCAGTAGCCGCACCCGCGCAGGTGCCGAGCCAGCCGCTTGCGCCACAGTGGGCTCGGCCGACCGTTCCACAGATGGATGGCCTGGCTCAGGCGGGCGCAGCGCGGAACCACAGTCAGCGCACGCACGATCTGGCGCGCGGTATCCAGCTGTGCCTTCATCCGGCTCACTCGGACGGTGACATGGTGATCGGCCAGGCCGATCCGGTTCACGAGTTCCTTGCGGGTCAGATGTCCGGTGGTGACCAGCCACCATAACGAGAGCAGTTCCCGGTAGTCCTCGTCCATCCAGCGAGTGGCCTCAACGGTCTCGCGCCGCTGCCCGGACAGGCCCAGCTCGGTCAGGATGAGGTCCACGAAGTCCGCCCCCGGGTCGGCCACGGCCACGAGCTCCTCCAGGTCACGTGTCGGCAGTCGGCGCGCCTGGCGGTGTCTGCGGATCTGGTTTATCGTCACAGCGACCAGCCACGACCGGAACGCATGCTCGTCCCGGAGCCCGGGCAAGCCCCGGACGACGCACAGCATCGTGTCCTGGACCACGTCGTCCATGTCCACACTCTTCGGAAGCGCCCGCCCGACGATGTTGTAGACCAGCGGCAGACACCGGACCACCAGTTCCTCCAGCGCCCCCTGCTCTCCGTCCCGTGCCGCCACAACCAACTCTGGGCATTCCGCTGGGTCCCGCGTCATGTCGTCAGCGGTCATGCGAAGTGGGCCTTTCATCAGGTGAAACCGGCAACGTTTGCGGTGCTTGTGTGCCGTAGATGGACGGCATGGCGGGTCTCCTGGCGTCAGGGCGCCCGACACAGGATCACCACGTCGCCGCGGGCGTAGACCGTCTGCCAGCCACGCGCTTCGGCGTCACGCAGGGCCGCCTGGACTCCTCCTGGCGGAAAGGGCTCCTGTGTATCGGCGATCAACCAGTCGAGGTCCGGTCGCCGCGTCAGTACGTCATGAGTCGCCAGATGGACCGTTGCCCGGTCGGTCAGGTGTGGCGCGAGGTGGTTGCTCGCGGCAACGCGCGCGCCGTCCGGGATCAGAGCGAGTGCCGCCCGGGTGGCCGACCGGCGGGGGCTGTATTGCCAGAAGCCGGGATCGGCCAGATCCCGGAGCGGAAGGGCCGGCAGCAGCAGTGCGGCTACGAGCGCCGGGACCAGGAGTATGCGGCCCAGGATCCGGTCCCGGTCTCCGGCAATCCCACTCCCCCGGTCTTCCCATCGGCGCAGTGCGTCGATCAGGGCAAGGAAGACGATCGGCATCAAGACCGCCGAGTAGTGGTGATGCGGCCCCCAGTAAGCGGGGTTGGGAGACAAGAAGCGCCAGGCCAGCGTGGGCACTGCCAGCAGGACGAGGGGACTGACCAGGGCAAGGCCGGCGGTGATGCCCAACAACAGGGCGATGGTGGAAGCCTTGATGGCCCAGCCGTCGAGGGCCGTCAACGGGTCATCGCCGAGCGATGCATAGCCGTACGCACCATCCGGCGCGAGGGCCGGGATCACCAGCAGGACGGCCAGCGCCGAGCTCACGGGCCCGGCCACGCAGAGCGCCACGCCGGCCCGGCGGTGATGCCGCCACAGCAGCAGGCCGAGGACGAGCACCGTGGCGCCCAGATCCTCCTTGACCAGAACCAGTCCCACGGCCCACCAGGCGGATGCCACCCACCGTCCGTCCAAGTACGCACCGCATGCCAGAGCCAGCAGCGGCACGGCGAAAGCGACCTCGTGGAAGTCGAAACCGATCAGCTCCTGCAGCCCCCAGGAGAAGGCGTACGCCGCACCCAGCACCGGTCCCGCCGCCGGGTGCGGGACATGTCGGCTCGCGGCCCGCGCGACGACGTAGGCGGAGACCGCGACCAGGGCCACCTGGACGACGAGGAGCAGTTCGGCGTGCGGGAAGAGCAGGTAGAGCGGCGCGAGGACCGCCAGCACGGGGTGGAAGTGGTCACCGAACAGCGGGAACGCATCGTCCGTGAAGCCGACCGAAGCGCTCGCGGTGCGTATCTCGGAGGCGGGCCAGTCACCGGCGGCGTAGGAGCGGACGGCTTGTTCGAAGATGCCCAGGTCGTAACCCGTGGTGCCGAACACGGAGTGTCGGCGGAGCGCGAAGACGCTGTACACGACGAAGACGGCAGCGGCGATGAGCAGCGGCGTCCGCCGGTCGTGGCGCGGGTGTGCGGACGTAATGCGCCGGGCCGGTGGTGCGGTCAGAAGCATGCGCGGAGCCTGGCCGACCGGTGCTGAGGATCCGCTGAACGAGGCTGAGGATTTCTTCAGAGGCGCCGCTGTTCCGGCCCTCATACTGGGGCTTGTGCGCCTACTGGTGATCGAGGACGAGATGCGGATCGCCCAGTCTCTGCGCAGGGGTCTGACTGCCGCCGGGTATGCCGTCGATCTCGCGCACGACGGGGTGACCGGGCTTCATCTGGCCCGGGAATTCCCCTACGGCGCGATCGTGCTCGACATCATGCTGCCCGGCCTCAACGGCTACCGGGTGTGCTCACAGTTGCGGGCCGAGCACAACGACGTGGCCATCCTGATGCTGACCGCCAAGAACGGTGAGTACGACGAGGCGGAGGGGCTCGACTGCGGCGCCGACGACTATCTCGCCAAGCCGTTTTCGTACGTCGTGCTGGAAGCCCGGCTGCGTGCACTGCTCCGGCGCGGCGGAGCCCGGACCGCCGCTCCGCAGCTGACTTGCGGCGATCTCTGGCTCGACCCGGCACGCCGGACGTGCGGCCGGGGCCGTGAGCCGATTGCGCTGACGCCGAAGGAATTCGGGGTGCTGTGGTGCCTGATGGAGCGCATGGACGAAGTGGTCACCAAGTACGACCTGTTGGACGAGGTGTGGTCCGCGGACTTCACCGGCGACCCGAACATCGTCCAGGTGTACATCAGTGCGGTGCGGCGGAAGATCGACGCGCCGTTCGGCCGGGACACCATCGAGACGGTACGGGGTGGCGGCTACCGGATCGCCGGTGTCGGCCATGCGTGACCGGTGCGCCTGGCTGCCGCCACGCCCGGCATGGGCCGCCGCGGTCGCGGCCGCGGTGCCCGCGACGGCGGGGGCGGCCTGGCTGCAGCACGCCACCGCCGGGACGGCGACGCTCGCCGACTGGCCGTGGGAACGTGTGGAGGGCCGGATCGGGCCGTACGACGCGGAGGTCGTGTTCAGGTCCGGGTACACGCTCGGCGCGGCGTTCGTCGGAGTCGTCTGCTGGCTCGCGAGCCGCGGCGAGCTTCGCGTCGTACGGCTGCGGACCACCCTCGCCGCCACCGTCATGGCGCTCGTCATGCTCGTCACCAACACCCAGTGGCTGGGTAGCTACAACGGACCTCCCGATTTGGCCTACGGGCTGATCGTCGGTGCCCCGACCACCGCCCTGCTCGTCGGGGCGGTGGCCTGGGCGGCGCTCGGCCGTGGTGAGCGTCGTCTCCCGCTGCGCGGACGTCTCGCCCTGACCTCGGGGACCGTCGCGTCGCTGCTTCTGCTGCTCGTGATCTTCACAGGTCATTGGGCCGAGTACATTCCCGCCATTCAGGACCTGCACTGGTTCTGGATCATGACCACAACCGGCGTTCCCGTCGCAGGGCTGCTGACCGGAGCTCTCACCCGGATCGCCACCGGACACGCGCTGCGTCCCGTTGAGGCGATCCGCCAGCGCCTGGAGGAGATCACCGCCAGCTCCCTCGAACAGCGCGTGCCGACGCCGGACGCCGACCAGAACGACGAGATCGCCCGGCTGGCCCGCACCACCAACGCCACGCTCGACCGCCTCGAACACGCCTCGGTGCTGCAACGACAGTTCATCGCGGACGCCGCCCACGAACTGCGCAGCCCACTCGCGGGGCTGCGCGCACAGCTCGAGTCCGCGTCGCGCCACCCGCAGGGCGTGGACTGGCCGTCGGTGATCGAGGACGCCACCACCGATGTCATACGGCTCCAGGCGCTGGCCGAGGATCTGCTGCTGCTCGCCCGGCTCGACGCCACGGACGCCGGAACCGCCGGCGCTCCGGCCACTGACGCCGCTGAGGTTGATCTGGCCGCGCTCGCCGAGGACTTGGTGCGTGAATACCGGCATCTGCCCTGCGCCGACGGCCTCGACCTCACCCTGCGTCGAGACGACGGAACCACCGACCGCGCCGTCCCCACCCTGATCTCGGGCGACGCACTCCAGTTGGAGCGCCTGCTGCGCAACCTTCTGGACAACGCCTGCCGGCATGCCACGGGCGCGGTCACGCTCCGCCTCACGACGCACAACTCCGCCGACAACCCCACCGACATGGTCGTGATCGACGTATCGGACGACGGCCCGGGCATCCCACCCGCCGAACGAGACAGCGTATTCGAACGCTTCGTCCGCCTCGACGACGCCCGCGCCCGCACCACCGGGGGCGCCGGGCTGGGCCTGCCGATCGCCCGCGAGATCGCCCTGCGCCACGGCGGCACCCTCACGATCACGGACCGCACCTCGGGCGCGACGCTGCGAACACGGCTGCCCCGAGCCCGGGCGTCGAAGCTGCCGAACGGGACTCGGAGGCCGGGGGCAGCTGCTCGGACTGGCCGGCAGTGACGGCCCCTGCGCCCGGACGGCTCAGCCTTGGCGCCCCGGCCATCAGGGTGTGATCATTGTCAGCCCTTCCGGCGCGGTCACGTTCACTGTTCCATCGGCCGTGACCGTGACGTCCAGCTGGCCTCCGCCAACTTGGAGTCCTGTCACCGTGAGCGGTGCGTACGCCGAGGCGAAGCCGGGCGTCACGGTGACTGTTCCACCGGGGGCGTCCGCCTGGAGGCCGAGGGCGGCCTGGAGCACGAGGACCGAGGATGTGGCAGCCCACGCCTGGGGTCGGCAGGATGCCGGGTAAGGGGCGGGGCGCGGACCGGCCTCGGTGCCGTGGCCGGCGAAGAGTTCGGGCAGACGGGCGTCGAAGGCGGTCGAGGCGGTCAGCAGGCCCTGGGCCAGGGATGCGGCGGCGTCCGGAAAGCCGGCCCTGATCAGGCCGTGCACGGCGATGGCGGTGTCGTGGGGCCAGATGGAACCGGTGTGATAGCCGTAGGGGTTGAAGCCCACCGAGTTGCTGCTCAGCGTTCGCAGGCCGTGACCGGCGTCGAGGTCGGGGCCAGTGAGCCGGGCGGCCAGCAGCGCGCTTTCCTCCTCGTTGAGCAGTCCCGTGCCGAGGAGGTGGCCGAAGCCCGAGGTCACCGCGTCAGCCGGTCGGCCGTCCCGGTCGAGGGCGACCGCCGGATATGGGCCGCTTTCGTCCTCCACCCAGAAGTGCTTGCGGAAGCGGTCGGCCAGTTGCTCGGCCCATTCCTCCCAATGGTCGGCCCCCGGGCGGCCGAAGGCACGCAGCAGCGACGCCCCGCCGCGTGCCGCCTCGTAGGCGTACGCCTGGACTTCACACAGCGCGATCGGCGCCGCGGCGAGGCGGCCGTCGCGGTGCCGGATGGAGTCACCTGAGTCCTTCCAGCCCTGGTTGGACAGGCCGTGGGCGCCGTGGGCGCCGTACTTGAGGAAGCCGTCGCCGCTCGCCTCCGCCTGGTTGCGCATCCAGGCGAGTGCCGACTCGGCGTGCGGCAGTAGCAGTTCGACCTCCCTGGGGGGCAGGCCCCAACGCCAGGCGTCATGGAGGAGGGTGACCCACAGGGAGGTGGCGTCGACGGTGCCGTAGTACACCGGCGGGAGGAGGGAGTCCGCGAACTGGAGGGTGTCCCGGCGCACTTCGTGCAGGATCTTGCCTGGCTGTTCCTCGGTGGCCGGGTCGGTGACGGCACCCTGGCGGCGGGCGAGTGTGCGCAGAGTGCCGGCAGCAAGGTCGGTGCCGAGCGGGAGGAGCATGCGGGCAGCCCAGAGCGAGTCGCGACCGAAGAGGGTCAGAAACCAGGGGGCGCCGGCGGCCATGAACTGGTCCGGCCGGTCCGGGTCAGAGGACTGCGGATCCGCGAGGCGCAGGCGGTCCAGGTCGGCCAGTGACTGCTGGAGCCACCACTCGAGACGGCGGTCCGCACTGCGAACCACGGGAACACGCCAGGGCAGTTGGTCACCAGGCGGGGCCGGGAACTGGTCGCCGTCCGCATAGGCCGCAGTGCAGTTCAATGTCACGCTCCATGAAGCACCCGGCTGGAGATCGATGTCGTACGACAACTGCCCCGTCGGCACGTGGAGTGCGTCCGGGGCGGGCTCGCTGGCCAACTGGACGCTGAAGTCGCCGCTGCTCCAGGACAGTCCGACACCGTCGGTATCCGCGACCTGCGGCGTCACCGTCTCCAGCACCTGGCCCGACTTGACCTGCTCCATGGTGGCGAGGTCGGTGCCGGCGGTCACCGTCAGCTGGAGGTGCACGTGCTCGGTGCCCGCGTTGGTGACCTCGAAGACCTCCTCCAGTCGGCCGGCCACCGTGCGACGAAGCCGGCGCAGAGCGACCGCGGGGTCCGCCGTCACCTCACCGAGGCCCCGCAGGATCGCGCGGAAATCCGCCCGGTCCGCTCCCCGCAATCCGCCGTGGACCGGCGCCAGGGCGATGCCCTCCGCTGCGACCGTCAGCCGGGACAGGGCTCGGCGGTCGCCGTGGTAGAAGCCGTCTGCGCCCCCGCTGAGCTGCCCACTTTCCTGTGAGATCACCAGGCTCGGCGCGCACAGCGTGACGACGGCGTCATGCAGGAACGGCTGTAGTCCACCGACTGCAGAGACGGACTCTGTGACCGACCCGTTGGGGTCCTGAGTCTTGACAGTGATGTCCAATGGAGTAGAACCTCTCAGTGTTTTAGCGTTCCAAGGACACTAAGCCAGTCGCCAGAGCCCTGACAACGGTTTTGGAACGCTAAAACTGAATCCAAAACTCATCTGCAAGCCGGAGAGCCGCATGCCTCGCTCCAGCAAGAATTCCTCGGCCCAGGGCGGCCCGGTGACCCTCGCGACGGTCGCCGCCCGGGCCGGAGTCTCTGCGCAGACCGTGTCGAACGCGATCAACTCGCCGGACATACTGCGACCCGAGACCCTGGAGCGGGTCCGCCGCGCGATCGACGAAACGGGTTACCGCCCCAGCCGAGCCGCGCAGACACTGCGCACCCGTTCCAGCAAGCTGATCGGCTACGGCATCCAGCCCACTCCGCCCGGTGCCGCGGGTGCGGTCATGGACCGCTTCCTGCACGCCCTGTCGCAGGCCGTTGACGAGGCCGGGTACCGGATCCTACTGTTCGCTTCCCCGCCCGACGGCCCAAGCCTGAAGGGCTACGAGGAACTGCTGGCCCAGCACGAGGTCGACGGCTTCGTGCTCAGCGGTACCGACCGCAGCGACCCGCGCCAAGCATGGCTGACCAAGCGGGGCGTGCCGTTCGTCGGCTTCGGCCGGATGTGGTCGGGGCGCCAGGTCGGCGACTGGGTCGACGTAGACGGCGCCTCGGGCACGGATGCCGCCGTCGAGCACCTGGTCGCCCTGGGGCATCGCAAGATCGCCTTCCTGGGCTGGGAACGTGGTTCCTCCGGCGCCGGTGACGACCGTGCGGAGGGCTGGCTGCGAGCGATGAAGCGGCACGGACTGCCGACCCGCGGGCGGCGCGGGCAGAGTGTGAACGACATCGACGCAGCCCGCGCCGCCGTGAAGCCGCTGCTGGACGCCGGCGCGACCGCGGTGATCGCGGCCAGCGACATGCTGGCCCTCGGCTGCTATCAGTCGCTGCGCGAGCGCCGCGTGCTGCCCGGCCGTGACGTGGCCGTCGTCGGCTTCGACGACTCACCGACCGCCGAGATCCTCTACCCCGCCCTGACATCCGTCGCCCAGCCGCTGGAGGAAGTCGGCCAGGAATGCGTACGGCTGCTACTGGCACGGATCGCCGCCCCCGACGCACCACCCGAGCGGATCCTGCTGCAGCCCTCCCTGGCCATCCGCGACAGCAGCACCATCTCAACGTCCATCGCCGACGAGTAACCACCCCCGGCCACCCGTCCCCTCACCCCGAATCGTTCCGCCCTCCTCCACCCCCACATCCCTGGCGCACGCCTTCGTGTGCCCGGGCGGAGCCGCAAGTACCACACGTAACCCTCGGAGGAAGCAATGCGCAACTGTACGGCCGTAGCGGCCCTCGTCACATGTGCGGCCATGGTGGCCGCCACAGGCTGCTCGTCGAGTTTCGGCAGCGACAAGAAGACCACGCAGGACACCAGTGAAAAGCAGCACCTGACGGTGCTGATCGCCTCCTCGGGGGACGCGGAGACCAAGGCCGTCAAGGATGCGGCGGCGGCATGGGCCAAGCAGTCCGGCAACACGGTGACCGTCGACGTCGCCAAGGACATCAACCAGCAGCTGGCCCAGTCCTTCGCCGGGCACAAGCCGCCGGACGCCTTCTACGTCAACTCCGACCAGTTCGCCAACTACGCCAAGGGCGGCTCCCTTTACCCCTACGGCGACCGGATCAAGGACGCCGACGACTTCTCCGCCCAGCTGCGCGCCTCCTTCACCCACGACGGCAAGCTGGTCTGCCTGCCCAAGGACACCTCCACCCTCGCCCTGGCGATCAACGACGACCTGTGGAAGAAGGCCGGGCTGACCGCGAAGGACTACCCGACCACCTGGGCCGAACTCAAGACCGTCGCCGCCAGGCTGACCAAGGGCGACGTCACCGGGCTGGTCATCAACGGCGAGTACGCACGCGTCGGGGTCTTCATGAAACAGGCCGGCGGCTGGATAACCAACGCCGACCAGACGAAGATGACCGCCGACAGCACCCAGAACGCCCAGGCCCTCGACTACGTGCAGTCGCTGCTGAAGTCCGGCTCCCTGAAGTACGCCAACCAGGTCGACACCAACTGGGGCGGCGAGGCCCTCGGCAAGGGCAAGGCCGCCATGACCATCGAGGGCAACTGGCTCACCGGCGGCATGAAGGCCGACTACCCGGACATGAAGTACACGGCGGTCCCGCTGCCCGCCGGCCCGGCTGGCAAGGGCACCCTCGCCTTCAGCCAGTGCTGGGGCGTCGCCCAGGACAGCGCCCACCGCGCAGCCGCCGTGGATCTGGTGAAGTACCTGACCACTGCGGCACAGCAGTTGAAGAACGCGGACGCCTTCGGCGTGATGCCCTCCCGCAGCAGCGCCCTTGCCGAGTACGCGAAGAAGTACCCGTCCGCCAAGGCGTGGGCCGACGCCACCGCCCACGCGCAGGGCCCGGTGACCGTCGCGGGCTTCGACAAGGTCCTCACCCAGTTCAACACCGACCTCGCCGCGCTGAGCACCGGCGACCCGAAGAAGATCCTCGCCGACCTGCAGCGCAACGGCGAACCGGCCCTCACGACAGGCGAGTGAGCCAGCATGTTCCTGCGTACGTCACAGCACCCTCGCCCGGCCCCGCGTTCCCGCGCGGGCGGGGGTCCCCGTACGGTCGGCTCGCCGGGCGCACCTGACGCGCCCGGCGGCGTCGGCCCGGCCGCGGGGGGGCGCCGCCGCCCCGCCCCCCCCGGGCGGCCGCGGGCGCGGGGGGGGGGGGGTTGTGGGGGCGCCCGAGCGCGCGGGGGTCCTCCAGGCGGGGGGGGGGTTGTGGGGGCGCCCGAGCGCGCGGGGCTCATCCT
>NZ_JBHYJA010000048.1:14603-84865 GCF_042740355.1 Streptomyces sp. NPDC059010 | reverse complement strand
TGTGGGGGGGGCTGGCGGGGGGGGGGGGGGCCCGGTTCACCGGTGGGGTGTGGGGGTGTGGGGGGGGGGGGGGGGGGGGGGGGGGGGTGGGGGGGCCCCCCCCCCCCCCCCGCGCCCCTTTGGGGCGCTTGTCCCCAGGCACAATAAGAAGGTGAGCGAGCCCATACCCGTCACGCGGTCCGTCGACTACGGCACCGCCAAGCTGATGCCCGACGTCGATCGGAAGCGAGCCTGGTTGCTCACGGTCGACGGGGCGCCGCAGTCGTACGTCGATCTGGACGAGCCCACCCACCTGGAGTTCGAGTACGCCCGTCGGCTCGGGCACGTACTGGATACCGTCGCGGAAGCCGGGCGGGCGCTGGATGCGCTGCATCTCGGGGGCGGGGCCCTCACCCTGCCCCGGTATGTGGCCGCCACCCGGTCCGGGTCCCGGCAGGTCGTCGTCGAGGCCGACCGCGGGCTGCTGGAGCTGGTCGCCGAGCATCTGCCGCTGCCCGAGGGGTCCGGGATCGATCTGCACGCCGCCGACGCACGCGCCTGGCTGGAGGCCGCCCCCGCGGGCTCGGCCGACGTCCTCGTCGCCGACGTGTTCGGCGGCTCCCGGGTGCCCGCGCATCTGACGTCCGTCGAGTACGCCCGGCAGGCCGCGCGCGTGCTCAGGGGCGACGGGGTCTACCTCGCCAATCTCGCGGATGCCGCGCCGTTCGCCTTCCTGCGGTCCCAACTGGCCAACTTCGCCACCGAGTTCGAGGAACTCGCCCTGATCGCCGAACCCGGCGTACTGCGCGGGCGGCGGTTCGGCAACGCGGTCCTGGTCGCCGCGCACCACCGCGTCGACACGGCCGCCCTGGCCCGGCTCACCGCCTCCGACGCCTTTCCGGCGCGGGTCGAACACGGGCCCGCGCTGCGGGAGTTCATCGGCGACGCGCGACCGGTGCGGGACGAGGACGCCGTGCCGTCACCCGAGCCCCCCGACGGGGCTTTCGGCATCGGCTGAGGCGGGCCGGGTGCCCGTGGTCACCTGCTTGGTACGACGCCGTAGGTTCCGCACGTCCGGTACGCACAGGACCGCCGCCGTGACGACCACCACCAGCGCGGCGCAGCCCCACAGTGCCGAGGTGCGCCCGAACGCCGTCTCCGCAGGGCCGGCCAGCGCCGTCGCCAGCGGGACCAGGGCGACCGAGCCGAACCAGTCGTAGGCGGCGACCCGGGACAGCTTGTCCTCCGGTATCTCCTGGTGCAGCGCGGTCATCCAGGAGACGCCGAACACCTCCAGCGTCACGCCGGTCAGGAACATCACCGCGCAGAGCAGGGTGATCGGCACCGGTACGGCGAGCGCGGCGGACGGGAGGGCGAGCGGGAAGACGCACAAGGTGCCGGCGAGGAGCAGACGGCGCGGCTTCCAGCGGGTCATGAGCAGGGCGCCCGCGACCGTGCCCGCCCCGAAGAAGCCCAGGGCGACGCCCCATGGACCGGCCCCGCCCAGCTGGTCCCGGGCGACCAGCGGGCCGTAGACCGCGTCGGCGGCGCCGACGACCGCGTTCGCGATGGAGAACTGGACGACGATGCCCCACAGCCACGGCCGCCCGGCGAACTCCCGCCAGCCCTCCCGCAGATCGGCGAGCATGCCGCCGCCCCGCGTGCGCTGCGGAACGTGACTCACGTCGAGGAACGCCCGCATCGCGCCGGCGACCGCGAAGGCCACCGCGTCCGCCGCCAGCACCCAGCCGGGCCCGATCGCCGCCACCATGGCACCGCCGAGCGCGGCACCGCCCACCGCCGCACCCTGCATCGCCATCCGGAACACGGCGAACGCCCGGCTCGCCTGTTCCCCCTTGACCGACGACAGCAGCATGCCCTCGGCCGCCGGGCTGAAGAACGCCTGGCCGGTGCCGCCCAGCGCGGTCAGCAGCATCATCTGCCACAGTTGCGGCTCCCCGGCCAGGACCAGCACGGCGAAGGCACCCTGGGAGAGACAGTTCAGCGCGTTGGCCGCGACCATCACGCGGTGCCGGGGGAGCCGGTCCGCGACGGCACCGCCGATCAGCAGGAAGAGCACCAGGGGCAGCGTGCGGGACGCGGCCACCAGACCCACGTCGCCGCCGTCGCCGCCCGCCTCCAGCACGGCGAACGCCGCGGCGATCAGCGCGCCGTGACTGCCGAGGTTCGTGACGAACGCGGCGGCCGTCAGCAGGCTGTAATTGCGGCCCGCCCATGCGGGGCGACGAGGGCGGCGGCGGAGATCGGCGGGGGAGGTCACCGGCCGACTATCGCCGCCCCGCCCTCGATTTGCCAAGCGGATTGCAGGTCACGGGCCCCGTACGCCCACCGCCCGGGCAGGGACGGTCCGGTGCGGCGTACTTCGCGCATACGACGCTCGTCACATCGGGGCAGACCTGTTCCCTATTTTCTACTCGTGGGTAACATGACCGCATGAGCGCAGACCAGATGTCCATCGGCGAGATGCTCGCCGCCACCGTGCCCATGGCGCGGACCCTGAATCTCCAGTTCCTGGAGACCACGCCGGACAAGGCCGTGGTGGCTCTGCCGGACCAGGGCGACTACCACAACCACGTGGGCGGACCGCACGCCGGTGCGATGTTCACGCTCGGCGAGTCCGCCAGTGGTGCGATCGTGCTGGCCGCGTTCGGCGAGCAGCTCTCGCGTGCCGTGCCCCTCGCCGTGCGCGCCGAGATCGCCTACAAGAAGCTCGCCATGGGCGCCGTCACCGCCACCGCCACGCTGGGCCGCCCGGCCGCCGAGGTCGTCGCGGAACTGGACGCGGGAGAGCGGCCCGAGTTCCCGGTGACGATCGAGATCCAGCGCGCGGACGGGGCCGTGACCGGTGAGATGACGGTCGTCTGGACGCTGCGACCGAACAGCTGAGTTCCGGCAGCACGGTGGTGAGCAGGGGCCCCGCGCGGGCCCCTGTTGCTTTTCGTCCGGCGTCGCTCTCTCAGGCCGCGAGCCGCTTTCGTTCGGCCCCGCCGTCCGCCAGGCCTGCCACGAACTCTTTCAGCCAGGCCGTGAACTCCGGTCCCAGATCCGCCCGGTCGCAGGCCAGCCGCACCACCGTGCGCAGGTAGTCCGCCTTGTCGCCGGTGTCGTAGCGCAGGCCGTCGAACACGACTCCGTGGACCGTCCCGCCCGCCGCCAGCTCCTGCAGCGCGTCGGTCAGCTGGATCTCGCCGCCGCGGCCGGGCGGTGTGCGGTCCAGGACGCCGAAGACGGCCGGGTCGAGGACATAGCGGCCGATGACCGCGTAGTGGCTCGGCGCGTCCTCGCGCGACGGCTTCTCCACCAGGCCGGTGACGCGGACCACGCCGTCCTCACCGGACGCTTCCACGGCCGCGCAGCCGTAGAGGTGGATCTGCTCCGGCGGGACCTTCATCAGGGCGATCACGCTGCCCTCGTGGCGGTCGCGGACCTCCAGCATCCGGCTGAGCAGGGTCTCGCGCGGGTCGATGAGGTCGTCGCCCAGCAGCACGGCGAAGGGCTGGTCGCCGACGTGATGGCGGGCGCAGAGCACGGCGTGGCCGAGGCCGAGCGGGTCGCCCTGGCGGATGTGGTGGATGTCGGCGAGCCGGGCCGGGTCGCGCACCGCGTCCAGCCGTACGGTGTCGCCCTTCGCGGTGAGTGCCTGCTCCAGCTCGAAGGCGTGGTCGAAGTGGTCCTCGATGGCCCGCTTGTGCCGGCCGGTGATCATCAAAACGTCGTCGAGACCGGCCGCGGCGGCCTCTTCGACGACGTACTGGATGGCCGGCTTGTCGACGACCGGCAGCATCTCCTTCGGTGTCGCCTTCGTCGCGGGCAGGAACCGGGTGCCGAGTCCCGCGGCCGGGACGACCGCCTTGCGGACCGTACGGGCCGGACCTCGGGTGGGTGTGGGCGTGGGTGCGGTGTGGGGGACGATCATGCGGGTCATGCTGGCGCACCGGGATGAGAGCGCGCCGAGAGAAACCTCGGAGCTTCCTGTGCGCTATGCGGAGTTGAAGATTCCGTGGACCAACGGTCTTTGACTGCACACAACTTGTCGCGTGATGCGGTGGTGCTGTCGAATGCGGGTGCGGATACCGGCGGTAACTTTTCTGAATTCTCTGCTTCTTGAACGTTGGTCACTCGAACTTCTTGTTTCCTGTGCGTTGCTTGTGCGAAAGTGAGCGACCCGATAGCCGGTCCACGGATGACGCGGCCTAGGTATGCACCAATCACGCACCTGCTTTCCGACGGACGCGCATTCCCCATGGCGTCCTGCGGCTGGGAAGGAAATGGTTCAGTGCAATCCCCGTACCCCCCACGACCGCCCTACCCGCCACGGCCCGGGGTGAGCCCCGGGCGGTCCGACCGCGATCTCCTCGCGAGCCTGCGCAAGAGCGGAGCGGACGGTCACGCCGTCGCGCTGCTCATGGCACGGCACTGGCGCGCCACCTACGACTACGCGGCCATCTGCCTGGTGTCCACGGCGAGTTCGGCCTCCATGGTGACCGCCGCCGCATTCCACCGCGTGCTCGGCCGGCCCGGTGACGGCGCGCTGCGTCCCCAACTCCTCACCGCCGTACGGGACCTGGTGAAGGAGTGGGCGGCGGACAGCGGAATTTCCGCCCTTATGCCGGAACTCGGCAAACCGACCGGAGCACGCGGACTGCGCGCCGCACGGTCCACGACGCCCGAAAGGCGCCATATCGCCGAGCGCGCATTCCGGGCCCTGCCGGGCGCCTCGCAATGCCTCCTCTGGCATACCGAGGTCGAAGCGGAGCCGATAACCATACCCGCTGGTCTGCTGGGAGTTGACACGGGCACCGTGTCGGCGGCGATGGAGGAGGTGCGTGAGCAATTCCGGGCGGGTTGCGTACGCGCCCACCGTGAACTCGCGCCCACCCGGGAATGCCGCTTCTACAACCGTCTCCTCGACGTTCCCATTCGCCGGGGCGGCGCCCTGCTGCCCGATGTCCAGCAGCATCTGATGGAGTGCCGCTACTGCCGGCACGCCGCCGAGCAGCTCAGCCATTTCGAGGGCGGCCTCGAAACGCTGCTGGCCGAAACCGTGCTCGGCTGGGGCGCCCGGCGCTACCTCGACTCCCGGCCCGGGCGAGGCGGCTCCGCAGCGGCGGCGTCCGACCACGGGCGACGCGGTGGCCGGCACCGCCCGGTGCGGCTCGCCCCGCCGCGCGGGCGTGCCAAGGCCGTCGCCGTGGGTGTCGGACTGGCCTCCCTCGCCCTGCTCGTGACCGTGCTCACCGCCAAGGGCTGGTCCGAGGAGAACGGCGTGCCCGACGCGCAGGCCACCTGGGGCGTGCCCAGCGGCCAGTCCGTGCGCCCGGGCGCCGTGGACAAGCCCTCCTCGGGCGGATCACCGTCGGCCGCCTCGGCCGAGGACCCCGTCGCGATCGCCCAGGGCACGCTCCGCAACATCGACCGCGGCCTGTGCCTGGACCTCCGCGACGGCGAGATCCGCAGCGGTGCTCCGGCCGAGCTGGCGCAGTGCTCCGCCTCCGCGTCCCAGCAGTGGTCGTACCAGGACAGCGGTCTGCTGCGCAGCGCCGCCGACCCCACCCTCTGTCTGGACTCCGACCGCGACAAGGGCACGGTCGTCCTGGCCGACTGCCTCGCGCACGCCGGCGAGGTGCGCTACGACCTCACCGTCCACGGCGAACTGCTGCCCCGCCGGTCCGGCGGACTGGCGGTCGCGGGCGGCGAGGACGAGAGCGTGACGCTCGCCGACCGGGACGGCTCCGATGCGCAGCGCTGGGTGCTCGACGGCGGTCTCGCGGGGGCGCCGAACTCCGAGCAGCAGCAGAAGAAGAAGGGGAAGGAGGAGGGCGGGCGGAACGAGAAGGGGGAGGACAGCGCGCCCGCGGTCCCCGGCCCCGCCGCCGGGCACGAGTCGCCGGACGCCGCCGCCCCCGAGCGGCCCGAGGGCGGCTCTCCGGAGGAGGAGCCGGAACCGGAACCCGAGCCGGAGTACGAGACGCGGTACGTCCAGGACGACTCCGGCGACCAGGACGAGCCCGCCGCCCCGGCCGATGTCGTCGGCACCGTCGGAGGCGTCGTGATTCTCCCGGCCAAGGCGTCGGCCACCGACTCCAAGGTCGTCGACACCGCCACGACGACGCTCGAATCCACCGTCCGCCGGTCAAGTGGCCGAGTGGTCAAGCAGCCAGGGTCAAGTAGCCAGGCAGTCAAGTAGCCAGGCAGTCAAGTAGTGGGTCGGTCAGGGGTCACCGCACCGTGGTGGCCCCTGACTCATTCGGCCGTTTCTCATCCGCCTCGTTCACATCATTGACACGAGTCACCGACGTTCATAGTTTTCCCGCCGCGCCCGTGTGTCCCACGCGGACCCAAGTGGAGGTGGACCGTTGATCCGTCGTATGTCCGTCGCACTGCTGGCCCTCGCCGCCGCGCTCGTCACTCCCGTCCCCGCGCAGGCCGCCGACCCTCCCGTCGTCCGCACGGACGCGGGCTGGGTCCGGGGTGAAAGCACCGCCGAGGGGCGGCAGTTCCTCGGGATCCCCTACGCCGAGCCGCCCGTCGGCGCACTCCGCTGGAAGGAGCCGCGGCCGGTCCGGCCCTGGCAAGGGATGCGTACGGCACGGGACTTCGGCAACAAGTGTGTGCAGAGCGCGAGTTGGGACCCCGGGTACGAGCAGCCCAGCCACACCGAGGACTGCCTCGACCTCAATGTGTACGTCCCCGAAGGCGCCGACCGTCGTGCCGTACTGGTCTGGTTCCACGGCGGAGGGCTCACCGCCGGGGCCGGTCAGGACGTCGTCCCCGACACCTTCGCACGGCGGACCGGCACGGTCGTCGTGACCGTCAACTACCGCCTCGGGGCGATGGGTTTCCTCGCCACGTCCGGCCTCGACGGCGAGGTACGTGACGGGGTCTCCGGCAACTTCGGCATGCTCGACCAGCAGGCCGCGCTGCGCTGGGTGCGTGCCAACATCGGCGGCTTCGGCGGCGACCCCGGCCGCGTGACCATCGCGGGCGAGTCGGCGGGCGGCCGATCGGTCTGCACCCAGCTGGCCTCGCCGCCGGGCAAGGGGCTCTTCCGGGCCGGGATCATCCAGAGCGGGGCGTACGGCGACTGCGGTGCGCGCACGCACGGGACGGCCGTGACCGAGGGCGCCGCCTTCGCGCACAAGCTGGGCTGCGCGGGCCTGGCCTGTCTCCGGGCCAAGCCCGCCTCCGAGATCCTGGCGGCTCAGAGCGGGTTCGACTGGGGGCCGGTGGTCGGCGGCGCCTTCCTGCCGAGGCAGCCGGAGGAGGCGTTCGCGCGCGGGGCCGCGGCCGGTGTGCCGGTCATGAACGGGGCGAACCAGGACGAGGGCCGGCTGTTCGCCTTCGCCCGCTTCGACCTGGACGGCACCCCGCTCACCGCCGAGGAGTACCCGACCGTCATGCGGGCGGACTACGGCGACGAGGCCCTCGCGCGCTACCCCCTGGCGGCGTACCCGTCCCCGACCATCGCCTACGCCACCGCCCAGGGCGACCAGTCCTTCGCCTGCCCGGCGCTCCGGCTCGACGGCACGCTCGCCGGACGCGGCAAGGTCTACGCGTACGAGTTCGCCGACCGCACCTCCCCGCCCTTCGCCTCCCTGCGCAACCTCGGCACGGACTTCGACTTCGGCGCGACCCACGTCAACGAGGTGCAGTACCTCTTCAAGCACTTCGGCCTGCGGTCACCGCTGAACGCCGAGCAGCACAGGCTGGCGGGGCAGATGATCCAGTACTGGGGCTCCTTCGTCCGCGACGGAGTGCCGCACGCCACAGGCCAGCCCGCGATGCCGACCCGGCCCGGCGCCGTACTGACCCTGCGCACCATGTCCACCGGCGGAAACGTGCTGAGCGCCACCACGCATCGTGAGCATCGGTGCAACCTGTGGGACACCGAGACCGTCACTCATAACGGGTAGGCTGCCCCGGCGCGCGCCCACCGCCGGGCGCGCGCCCGGGAGCACAGGGTCCAGGACATGGGAGGAAGCGGCGTTGCACGTCCAGGAATGGCTCGAAACGGTGCCACCGCTCGCCATCTATCTGCTGGTCGGCGTGGTCATCGGACTGGAGAGCCTGGGCATTCCGCTGCCCGGCGAGATCATTCTGGTCTCCTCGGCGCTGCTCGCCTCGCAGCACGGTGAGATCGACCCCTTCGTGCTCGGCGCCTGCGCCAGCGCGGGCGCGATCATCGGCGACTCCATCGGCTACGCCATCGGCCGCAAGGGCGGCCGGCCGCTGCTGGCCTGGCTGGGCGGGAAGTTCCCCAAGCACTTCAGCGAGGGCCATGTCGCCACCGCCGAGCGCTCCTTCCAGAAGTGGGGCATGTGGGCCGTCTTCTTCGGCCGCTTCGTCGCCCTCCTGCGCATCTTCGCCGGCCCCCTCGCGGGCGTCCTGCGGATGCCGTACTGGAAGTTCCTGACCGCCAACGTCCTCGGCGGCATCCTCTGGGCCGGCGGCACGACCGCGGTCATCTACTACGTCGGCGTGGTCGCCGAGTCCTGGCTGAAGCGCTTCTCGTGGCTGGGTCTGGTGGCGGCCGTCCTGATCGGTCTCACCTCGATGCTGATCATCAAGCGCAAGGCGAAGAAGGCACAGTCCGCGCACCAGGATCCCGAGCCGGTAGCCGCCGGGGACTGATACGCCCTCAAGGGGCGCGGGGCCGTATCGATGTGCGGCTCCGCCGCGTGGGCGCGATCAGCCACCTACGGCCCGCAGACCGCGTACGACCTCACGCCCCGTGCTCTTCCCGATGGGCCTTGGCCAACTCCGCATACATGGTCCCGTTGAGCGTCACGCCCTGTCGCTCCTCCTCGGTCAACGGTCGCCTCACCTTCGCCGGCACTCCCGCGACCAGCGACCCCGGCGGCACCTCCATCCCCTGCGGCACCAACGCCTGCGCGGCGACCAGCGACCCCGCCCCGATCACCGCGCCGTTCAGCACGGTCGCGCCCATCCCGATCAGACAGTCGTCCTCGACGGTCGCCCCGTGCACCACCGCGTTGTGCCCGACGGACACCCGCGCCCCGATGGTCACCGGAAAACCGGGGTCGGCATGCAGCGTGCAGTTGTCCTGCACATTGCTCTGGACGCCGACGGAGATCCGCTCCACATCGCCGCGCACCACCGCCCCGTACCAGACGCTCGCCCCCGCCTCCAGCGTCACGTCCCCGATCACCGAGGACAGGGGCGCCACGAAGGCCTCCCCGTCGATCTTCGGCTCCCTGCCGCCGATGCCCATGACCAGCGCCTTGTGCGTCATCGCCAACCCACCATCCCCAGCTGCGTTCGGTACACCGGCACCGTAGGCGATGAACCCGGCGACCGGCCCGCCGGGGCGGCGCGTCACCCGGTCCGGGCGAAGCAAGGGGGCCGGAGCCGGCGGGAGGGTGGGACACGGCACGCCCGAGGCGGGCCGGCAGACTCTTCCGGGCCGAGGGGGCGGATCATGGCGTTCGCGGGTCTCGCCCGGTCCCTGGCGGGCCGCATCGGCCGGCAGCTGGTCAGCGTGAGCGTCCTCGACATGGCCACCCGGCTGGCCGCCCAGGCCTTCCTGACCGCGCTGCCCATGCTCTTCGCCGTCGCCTCCTTCTCCCCGCCCGCCGTCCGCGAGGAACTGCGCAGCACACTGCGCATGCTGCTCGGCACCGCGGGACCGGTCTTCAGCCAGGTCGAAGGGGTGTACGCGGGCAGCGGTGACGAGGCGCGGCACACCTGGGGCGCGGTCGGCCTGCTGCTGGCGCTGGTGTCCGCCACCGCCTTCAGCCGGGCGCTGCAGCGGCTGTGCGAGCGTGCCTGGCACCTGCCCCGCTCCGGGCTGCGGACCGTGGCCTGGCGGTGGGGCGTGTGGCTGCTCGCCTGGGTCGCGGCGCTGGTGTTCCAGGGGCTGCTGCGCAGCGGGTTCGGGGCGGGCCCCGTGCTGGGGGTGCCGCTGCAGCTGGTCGGCGCGTGTCTGATGTGGTGGTGGACGCAGTACCTGCTGCTGGCCGGCCGGGTGGGCTGGCGCCCGCTGCTGCCCGGTGCGCTGCTCACCGGCTCAGGCGTCGTGGTGTTCTCGGTGGTCTCCGGGTTGTGGCTGCCGCGCTCGCTGCGGCTGAGCGTGGAGCGGTACGGGCCGCTCGGCTCCGTTTTCACCATGCTGACCTGGCTGATCTTCTTCTTCGCGACCGTGGTCGTGGGTATCGCCGTCGGCTACGTCCTCGCCCAGGACAGCACGATCGCACGCCGACTGGGCCTGCCCCGGCCCGTGCCGGGGCAGGCGCCGGCCGAGGACGACGGTGCACTCGGGCCGGCCCGGTCGGAGGGTTCGCCTGCCGAGGGTGAGGCGGGCCGACGGGGCCGCCCTACCTTGGCGCCATGGAACCCACGACGCCGAGGCAGCGTTGGCTGGCCAGGGCATCACTGACGGCCGCCGCGGCGTCGGTGCTCGTCCTGGCCGTGTTCGCGGGCCTCAGGACCTTCGCCCTGGCCGCCGTAGGGCTGACCGGCACGGCGGTCACCGCCGCGGCCGTCTGGTGGATGCTGACCCGACGGAACCTGACCCGGCTGCTCGCCGCGTTCCTGGCCGTCGCCGCGCCGGTCTGGGTCCTGGTGGAGTACACCAGCGCCCGTCTGACCTGGGTCGTCGCCGTGGCCTGGGCGCTGTGGCTGCTCGCCGTCACCACCGGACGCGGCGCACTCGCCCGGACCGGCGCGCAGGACTCGCTGCCCGAACGTCCCGCGCCACCGTTCCGGCACGCCGTGCTGATCATGAACCCGCGTTCGGGCGGCGGCAAGGTGGAGCGTTTCGGGCTGCGGGAGAAGGCCGAGGCCCTCGGCGCCCAAGTACTGCTCCTGGAGGGCCCGGAGCAGACCGACGTCGCCGAACTCGCGCGCAAGGCCGCCGCGGAGGGCGCCGACCTGCTCGGAGTCGCGGGCGGGGACGGCACCCAGGCCCTGGTCGCCGATGTCGCCGCGTCGCTCGGCATCGCCTTCCTGGTCATCCCGGCCGGCACCCGCAACCACTTCGCGCTCGACCTCGGCCTGGACCGCACCGACCCGTCGAAGGCCCTGGACGCCCTGCGCGACGGGGTCGAACTCCGGGTGGACCTCGGCCGGGCGAGCGGCCGGCCCTTCGTCAACAACGTCTCGTTCGGCGCCTACGCCGAGGTCGTGCAGAGCCCCGCCTACCGGGACGGCAAGTCCCGCACCACCCTGGAGCTCCTGCCGGACCTGCTCGTCGGCCACAAGGGCGCACGGCTGACCGCCCACGCCGGAGAGACCGTCCTCACCGCACCGCAGGCCCTGCTGGTCAGCAACAACCCGTACGGGACCGGCGACATCGCGGGCCTCGGGCGGCGCGCCCGCCTGGACGGCGGGGAACTGGGCGTCGTCGGCGTCGACGTGACCAGCGCCGCGCAGGCCGTCGGGCTGCTGCGCGGCCGGCGTGCCGCGGGACTGACCCGGGCGACGGCGACGGAAGTGGTCGTCGACGCCCACCCGCCGTGGGTTGCCGGCGCCGGGGGGGGGGGGGGGGGGGCCGGGGGGGGGGGGGGGGGGCGGCGGGCGGGCGGCGGTCCGCCCGGGGCCGCGGTCTCGGCTTGTGGTCGCCCCCGCCCCCCGGCCGTCGATCCCGGCCGGCGTCGACGGCGAGGCGCTGACGCTGAGCGTGCCCGTGCGCTGCGAGGTCCGGACCCGGGCACTGCGCGTGCTGGTGCCACGCCGACGCCCCGGCATGCGCGCGAGTCGGCCCCGGCTCGACTGGCGCCGGCTCGCGAGGCTGGGCCTGCCGACGGTCCGCGACCCGCACGGGGGGCCGCGGACCTGAACCGCGCCGGTCCGACCGGGCTCGGAACCGGGCCTGGAGGCCTAGAGAGGGGCGCCGTAGGCCTTGTGGGCCTGGGCGCGGCCGTAGGTGGCGAGGGACCAGATCACCAGGACGTCGAGAGCGATGATGATCACCGACCACACCGGGTAGTACGGCGTGAAGAAGAAGTTCTCCAGCGCGCTCAGCGAGGCGACGACGATGCCGACGACGCGTGCCCACGTCTTGCCGGAGAAGAGGCTGAAGGCAGCCGCCAGGACGACGATGCCGAAGCCCATGTGGAACCAGCCCCAGTAGTTGACGTCGTAGTCGTACGGGTAATTGGGCACGTCCTGGTAGAAGTTGTCGTCGATGATCGCGGCCATGCCGACGATGACCTGGTAGAGGCCGATGATGGTCATCATGCAGGCGGCGAACACGACCCCGCCGAGCAACAGCGGCGTGATCCGCGGTCCCTGGGCGGGGGCGCCGTACTGGGTCTGCTCTGTCGATGTCTGATCCGCCATGTCGCGCACCTCCTCGAAGGAGACAGGAGCATCCCGCTACGGGTGCGCCCGGGGCTCACCCGCAGTGGATGACTCCGGGCAGCCGGGGATCCACGGCCGAGGCCGCCGCCGTCACCCCGGCTGTGTGATGTGCCGCGCCCCGGGCCCGGGAGACGCTGGCCTGACCCGGGCCGCGGCAGCGGAGGTGACCCCCAATGGGCATGGAGGAGGAACGCGGACCTGAACGGGGCGGGGCGCGTACCGACGGCGACTTCGAGATCCGCATCAAGGGCAGGGTCGGTCAGGCATTCCGGACCGCCTTCGCCGAGTTGACGGTCACGGTCAACCCGCCGGAGACGGTGCTGCGCGGCGCCGGACTCGATCAGGCGGCGCTGTACGGGATCCTGGACCGCATCCAGGCCCTCGGACTCGAACTGGTGGAGGTACGGCGTCTGCCGGGCGGGGCCGGCGAGGCGGAACCCGGCCTCGGCAGTCCGGCGTAGCCTCGCGTCGTCCGTAGGGCCGAAAGAGCCGTAAGACAGGGCCGAAAGAGCCGTAAGACCCCTTTCCGTGACGGCGTCCTGCCTGCACCGTCGGTATGTACCGCACATCGCCGAGGAGGTGAGGGACATGCCTGCGGTGCCGGGCCGTGAGCCGCGGTGGAGGGATGCGAACCCCCAGGAGGCGGACGCCCGTCGGGTGTCCGCGCTGCGGGGGCGGTTGCGTGCCCTCGGCCGGGACGCGCCCGAAGCGGACACAGCGGTGACGACCTGCCTGGTGTGGGTCGCCGACACGCTCGTGGAGATCGCGATCGCGCTGGGTGATCCGCGCAGCGCGGGCGTACTGGTGGACGAGGCGACGAACGTGCTGGCCGTCGTGCCTCACCACGGCCGGGACCACCTCGACCCCGTGATCCCGGTCGAACATCTGACGGAACGTGAGCGGAGCGTCCTGGTACGGCTCCAGGAGGACGTGCCGCTGCGGCAGATCGGGCTGGACCTCTTCATCTCGCACAACACGGTGAAGACACACGCGCGCGCGGTGTACCGGAAACTCGGTGCCTGCTCACGCACCGAGGCCCTCGACCGGGCGAGGCAGCTGCGGCTTCTGTGACGTACCGGGAAGCCGGGAAGGAGACCCCTCACAGCAGTTCGAGTTCACGAGCTCGCCGTACCGCGGCCGACCGCCGGGTGACGGCGAGCTTCCGGTAGACGCCCTTGAGATGCGTCTTGACCGTGTTCACCGACAGATACAGGTCGGCGGCGATCTCCTCCGTCGTCATCATCTGGGCCAGCCGCCGCAGTACGTCGTGCTCCCGCGCGCTGAGCGCCTCGACCGGTGCGTCGTCGTGCCACTCCTGCCGCTCCGTCAGGGCGGCGCGGCCACCGACGCGCGGTATCCGGAGCGTGCAGGCGTGTGCCGCGCCGACCGAGGCGGCACACGCCTGGCGCACCGGCTGACGCAGCCCCTCGGTGAGCCAGTCGGCCGATGCCGGGATGGCCGCCACGACCTCGGGGGACGGCGGCACCCCGCTCTCCGTCGCGGAGACGAGCGCGGCGACCAGGGTGCCCACCCCCGCGACGAACGGATCGGGCACCGTGCCCAGGGCCGCCCGGGCCCGGGCGAGTTCGGCGCGTGCGCGCGCCGACTCGTGTCGCGCCATGCCCACCCAGGCCCGGACCACGTGCAGCACCGCCAGGGACGGCGACTGCGTGCAAGCCGGCAGCGGTGGCCGCTGGGCGTGCCCGGCGAGTTCGTCCGCGGCCCGGAAACGCCCGCGCAACGCCTCCAGCAGCGCCAGTTCGGCCAGGCAGTCCCGGCGCAGTACGTCGTTCTCCGCCGCGCCCGCGGCCTTGAGCCCCGCGGTCAGCAGGGCCTCGGCGGTCTTCAGGCCGCCGTCCCTGAGCTCGGCGCGACCGCGCACGGACAGCACCAGCGCCCGCAGCTCGGGACGGTCGGCCAGCAGCGCGCGCGGGACCTGGGCGAAGAGTTCCTCGGCGTCGTCCGCCGCCGCCCGCGCGGCCCCCGGATCGCGGCACCGGTCCCTCGTCATACGGATGACGGCATGCGTCAGCCGGCAGCGTGCGACCCGGTGGGCGTCGTCCCAGGGCACCTCCGTGAGCAGGTGATCGGCGAGATCCAGGGCCTCGGCGCACGCGGACTCCTCACCGCGCCGTAGCGCGGTCGCCGCCGTGACCAGCGCGGACTCGGGGTCGGGCAACCGCTGCGGCAGCTCCGGGACATGGGCGGCCGGCCGGCGCACCAGCTCCTCCGGCAGCCGGACGCCGGTCAGGGCGAGCACCCGTCCGATCGCCAGCTGATGGACGACGAGATGGCTGGCGTGCCCCCAGTCGCCCGCGGCCAGCGCATGGCGCACCGCCTCGGCGAGGAGCCCGTGCTCCCCGAGCCACGCGGCGGCCCGGCGGTGCAGCGCGGCCACCTGGTCCGGCGCCTCGTGGCGCAGGCGCACCCGCAGTACGTCGGCGAACATCCGGTGACACCGGTACCACCCGTGCCCGGCGTACTGGAGGAAGGAGTTCTGCCCGACGAGCGCGGGGAAGTGCGCCCCGGCCTCGCCGCCCGCCAGCTCGGTGGCCAGCTCGGCGTTGAGATGCTCCAGGATGCTCGTGGTCACCAGGAGCCTGCGCATCTGCGGGCTCTGGCCGTCCAGCACCTCCTCGACGAGGTAACTGACGACCGCTTCGTCGTCGCCCGCGAACTGCGCCACGAAGGTCTCGGGGTGGGGGTGCTCCTGCATGGACATGGCCGCCAGGCGCAGGCCCGCAGCCCAGCCGTCGGCCCGCTTCCGCAGCGTGCTGACCACCGGCCGGGGCACGTGCACACCGTGCTGGGCCAGCAGGGCCGCCGTCTCACGGTCGTCGAACGCGAGGTCGGCGGTGCGCAGTTCGGTGAGTTCGCCGGCCAGCCGGTAGCGGTGCAGATGCAGCGGCGGATCCCGGCGCGAGGTCACCACCAGCCGCAGCATCGGGCCCGCGTGCCGGAGCAGACAGGCCGTTCCGCGGGCGACCGGCGAGCCGGCGTCCGGCTGGAAGTCGTCCAGCACGAGAACGACGGGCTCCGTCCGCCTGGCCAGCGCGGCGGCGAGCGCGGCGATCAGCAGCGGGCTCTCGGGCGCCCCGGCAGGCCTGCTGCTCCCTTCCTCGGCGGCGAGTTCATCCCGTACGGCCGCCCCGGCCGGCTCGGCATCGGGGTGCAGCACATCCGGGAACCGCGGGAGGTCGACGCCCGCCTCGCGCAGCGCGGTCGTCACCCGGGCCCAGAAGACGTCGGGCTGCTCCTCCGCACCGTCACAGGCGACCCAGGCGACCGGGCCGGGGGTGCCACGGGTGCAGGCCCACTCCACCGTGAGCGCCGACTTCCCGGCGCCCACGGGCCCCACCACCACGGTCAACGGCCCGAGCGCCCCGCGGGCGAGACGGTCCGTCAGCCGGGGCCGGGGCACGAGCCAGGTCGGCAGCGGAGGCACCCCGACCCGGGCGGGAAGAGCGGTCGTCGAAGAGCCGTCGTCCGCCTCCGCAGAACCCTGCCCCTTCCCCCACTCGCCCATCACCGGCACCTCGCTCTCAGAGGTTCTCAGCGCTGGCTGGTGCACGACAGACGAGTGTGGCCCGACCGGCATGGGGCGCCCATGTCGAACGCCCCATCTCACCCGGGTGAGGTTGGTAGAACGGTCAGTAGTTCAACCCTCGAAGCGGCGGTTCAGCTCTGGAGGGCGGCGACCAGTTCCTCCTCCCGGTCCTTGGTCAGCGACGTGCGCAGCACGGTGGGCTGGAAGGGACGCAGCGCCTCCCGGACCCGGTCCGGTGTGGAGCGCCGTACGAGCGCGAAGACCGCGGCCCGGCCCGGTTCCAGCGTGCCGGCGATCTCCTTGATGAACGCGTCGTTGATGCCGATGTCCGTGAGCTTGCCCGCGACCGCCCCGGTGGCCGCACCCACGGCGGCCCCGAACACCGGCATCAGGAAGATCAGGCCGAACAGCGTCCCCCACAGGGCACCGCCCGCGGCCGCACTGCCGGTGGGACTGAAGGACTGGCGCACATGGACCTTGCCGTCCGGGGTGCGCCAGGCGAGGGCCGCGTCGTCCAGGTCGAGAAGCTCCTGCTTGGACAGCTCCTTCGACAGGCGCAGCACCGCCTCGGCCTTCTCCTTGTCGGTGAAGCCGAGCACGACGAGATCGGTCATCGAGACCTCCTGGGGTTGCGGCCGGCTCCCCGGCCTTCCTGGCTGTGTTCCTCCGCGGCGGCGTCGAGCCGCTCCATGGCGAGCGCGAGCTCCGCCACCACGACCTCAAGGGACTCCTCCGTGAGGAAGCCCTCCGCGACGGGCACTCCGCCCGCGTCCCGGATCGCCTGGCGCAGGTCCCTGGCCCAGATGTGCTCCAACAGGACGAACCCGGCGGCGGTGCCCGGTTCCAACTCCCGTGCCAGTTCCCGGATCTCCTCCAGGGTGAGACCGAAGGCGTTGCCCTCGGTCAGCGACGGGAACGACGCCTGGGCCTGCGCCAGAGCCCGGCGCGGAATGCCGAGCAGCGCGGCCACGGTGTCTCCCATGCCCTCCGCCTGGTAGTCGGCGGTGACGAGGTCGCCGCTCGCCTCCTTCTGCACGAAGAGCAGGTCGAGCACTCGGACCTGACCGCTGCGCTGCAGCGCCCAGAGCTCGTCGACGATCCTTCCCTCGAACTTCGCGTCGGGCCCGAACTCGACCGTCAGCAGTTGTACCGGCCCGATCCCGGCCATGGCAGCTCCCTTCACGTGATGGCGACGTGATGGCACTCCATCCAGCCGCGCCCCGCCCCGTTCCGCGTCACCCGCCGCAGGTGAGGGCCCGGCGTGCGGCCGGCGGGACGGTGGGCGCGGAGGTAGGACGCCATGGACCAGGACCGGGCAGCACAGCAGGACAAGACGTCCCTCCGGCCTACGCAGGCCCGGCGGACGGACGAGAGCGAAGTACAGCGGCTGCGTGCCGAACTCGCCGAGCTGCGGGCCCGGATCGGCGGCGAACAGCGACGCCGGGCCCGGCTGCTGGTCGTCCGGCGTGTCGTCGCCGCACTGCTCGTCGCACTCGTCGCGGTCCTGGCGGTCACCTCGGTCGTCGGGGTGTGGGGCGCGCGCACGACCCTGAACACCGGCCGTTGGGTGGCGACGACCGGCCCGCTGCCCGAGAACCCGGCCGTGAACGCGGCCGTCTCCACCTATCTGACCGACCAGATCTTCGACCAACTGGACGTGGAGCAGCGGCTGTCGGAGGCACTTCCGGAACGGGCGTCCTTCCTCGCCGCACCCGTCACGGGCGCCGTCCACGACTACCTGAAGGACAAGGTCTCCCAGCTGATCAGGACCGAACAGTTCCAGGACCTGTGGCGGGCCACCAATCGCACCGCCCACGCCCGCATCATCGCCGTACTGGAGAACCGCAGCGAGAACGTGCGGGTCGGCGACGACACCGTGACCCTCAACCTGCTGCCCCTGGTCAACAACACCCTGAACGCCCTGGAGGACCGCCTTCCCAGCCTGTTCGGCAAGGAACTGGACCTGCCCCAGCTGTCCTCGGGGGAGATCCCGCCCGGACTGCACGACCGGATCGAGAACGCCCTCGGCGTCACGCTGCCCGACGACTTCGCCACGATCAAGCTGTACAACGGGCACGAGCTCGGGCAGGTCCAGGACGCCGTCCTGCTGTTCAAGCGGGGTCTGGTGGGCCTGCTGGCGGGCACCGTCCTGCTGCTGGCCCTCGCACTGTGGATCTCCCCGAACCGCCGGCGCAGCGTACTGCAGCTCGGGCTCTGGCTCGTCGTGTGCACGGTCGCGCTGTCCAGTGTGCTGCGCGCGGTGCGCGACCAGATCCTCGGCCAGGTGCCGGACGGCGTCTACCGCGACGGCGTACGCGCCGTCCTTTGGACGGTGTTCGCCACCCTGCGTGAACGGGGCGACCAGCTCCTGATGGTGGGCATCGCCATAGCGGTGGTGGCGTATCTCGTCGGCCCCGGCCGGCTGCCGGTCGGGCTGCGCCGCTACGCAGTCCAGGGCGCCCAGGCCACGGGCCGGTTCGCCGCCGACACCGGCCGGCGCCTCACCCGGGAGACCGACGTGCGGCGGTGGATCGGCGAGCACGCCGACGTCCTGCGCGTCGCCGGCATCGTGGTTGCCGCCCTCTGCGCGCTCCTGCTGTCCTCGTGGACGGGCCTGCTCGTCGTCGCGCTCGTGCTCACGGGGTACGAGGTGACGGTCACCCTGCTCGCCCGCGGCGCGGCTTCACCCGCGGCAGGTGAGGCACCTGCCCAAGGCCCTCCGCACACTGACGCCGCCCGGTAGACCTGCGACAGGAGCGAGGGGATGAGCGCACGCACGAGCGGTGAGCGGATCGGCCCGAAGGGCGACGACGGCGGACGATGGCGGCTGTGGGGGCCGTATCTGAGTGAGCGTCAGTGGGGCACGGTCCGCGAGGACTACAGCGACGGCGGTGACGCCTGGTCGTACTTCCCCCATGACCACGCGCGCTCGCGTGCCTACCGCTGGGGCGAGGACGGCCTCGGCGGCATCTGCGACGACAAGCAGCGGCTGTGCCTGGCGCTCGCCCTGTGGAACGGGCGCGACCCGATCCTCAAGGAGCGCGCGTTCGGCCTGACCAACAGCGAGGGCAACCACGGCGAGGACGTCAAGGAGTACTACTTCTACCTCGACAGCACGCCCAGCCACTCGTACCTGAAGTACCTCTACAAATACCCGCAGGCGGAGTTCCCCTACAACGACCTCGTATCCGTCAACCGGGACCGGACCAGGCAGGACCTCGAATACGAGCTGCTCGACACCGGCGTCTTCGACGACGACCGCTACTTCGACGTGACGGTGGAGTACGCCAAGGCCGACTTCGACGACGTGCTGGTCCGCATCACCGTCGCCAACCGCGGCCCCGACGAGGCGACCGTGCATGTGCTGCCCACCCTGTGGTTCCGCAACACGTGGTCATGGCACGAGGGGCACGAGGCGGCCGGCAAACCGCGGCTGAGCGCCCTCGACGGACCGCGCGGCACCTCCACGATCCGGGCCGAGCACCCCGAACTCGGCAACTACGACTGCCGGTTCGACGCATCGGTGCCCCTGCTGTTCACCGAGAACGAGACGAACAACGAGCGGCTCTTCGGCAAGTCCAACGCCTCGCCGTACGTCAAGGACGGCATCGGCCGACAGGTGATCGACGCGGAGAGCGGTGCCGTCAACCCGGCCCGGGAGGGCACCAAGGCCGCGGCCCTCCACATCCTCACCCTCCCCGCCGGCGGCTCCCAGACGGTGCGCCTGCGCCTCGGCCCGGCCGGCTCGCAGCTGACCCTGTCCCGCGGCTTCGACACCGTGTTCAAGGACCGCATCGCCGAAGCCGACGCCTTCTACCGGGAGCTGACCCCCAAGGACGCGAGCGAGGACGAGGCGCGGGTGCTGCGCCAGGCACTCGCCGGGATGCTCTGGTCCAAGCAGTACTACCTCTTCGACCTGGAGACCTGGCTGAACGAGCACGGCATGGATCCCTGGAGCCTGCCGCGCCCCGGCGTACGCAACCGCGAGTGGTTCCACATGGTCAGCGACGACATCGTCTCCATGCCCGACAAGTGGGAGTACCCCTGGTTCGCCGCCTGGGACCTGGCCTTTCACACCGTGGCCCTGTCGACCGTCGACACCCGCTTGGCCAAGGAACAGCTCGAACTGCTCCTGCAGGACGTCTATCTGCACCCCAACGGCCAGATCCCGGCGTACGAATGGAACTTCGCGGACGTCAACCCGCCCGTGCACGCGTGGGCGGCGTACTTCGTGTACATGATGGAGGAGCGCACCACCGGCCGCGCCGACCGCGCCTTCCTCGAACGCGTCTTCCAGAAGCTGCTGACCAACTTCACCTGGTGGGTCAACCGCAAGGACCCCACCGGCCGCAACGTCTTCCAGGGCGGCTTCCTCGGCCTCGACAACATCGGCGTCTTCGACCGCAGCGCCCCGCTGCCCACCGGCGGCACCCTCGAACAGGCCGACGGCACCGCCTGGATGGCGCTGTACTGCCAGTCCATGCTGCAGATCGCCGTCGAACTCGTCGAGCACAACCCCGCGTACGAGGATCTGGTGCTCAAGTTCGTCGAGCACTACCTGTGGATCGCCGCCTCCATGGACCGCGTCGGCGACCTCGGCGACGAACTCTGGGACGAGGAGGACGGCTTCTTCTACGACGTGCTGCGGCTGCCCGACGGCCAGGCCGTACGGCTCAAGGTCCGTTCGATGGTGGGCCTGCTGCCGCTGTGCGCGGCCACGGTCTTCAACTCGCGGCAACTGGCGAGGGTGGCCGGACTGGGGGAGCGGCTGCGCCGGTTCGCGAACCGGCATCCCTCCCTCTCCGTGACGCTCGCGTCCGCCCAGGCGGGCGTCACGGGCGGGCCCCGGCTGCTGTCGGTCGTGGACGAGAAGAAGCTGCTCAGGGTGCTGGCGCATCTGCTGTCCGAGGACGAGTTCCTCAGCCCCTACGGCATCAGGTCCCTCTCCCGCCACCACGCCGACCACCCCTACAGCTTCTGGGTGCACGGCGAGGAGTACCGGGTGGGCTATCTGCCCGCCGAGTCGGACACCGGCATGTTCGGCGGCAACTCCAACTGGCGCGGCCCCGTGTGGTTCCCCATGAACGCCCTGGTCATCAGGGCCCTGCTCAACCTCTACGGCTTCTACGGCGACGATCTCACCGTCGAGTGCCCGACCGGGTCCGGCACCAGGATGACCCTGTTCGAGGTGGCCCGGGAGATCTCCGGCCGGCTCACCCGGATCTTCCTGCGCGGCGAGGACGGGCGCAGGCCGGTCCACGGCGGCCAGGCCAAGTTCCAGGACGACCCGCACTGGCGGGACCTGATCTCCTTCCACGAGTACTTCCACGGCGACAACGGTGCCGGGATCGGGGCGGCCCACCAGACCGGCTGGACCGGCCTGGTCGCCACCCTGACGACGGTCTTCGGCACCCTCACCCCCGGCGACTTCCTCGCCGCCCCCGACAGGAGGACGATGCGATGACCGGTGAGCTTCCCGCCCAGCCCGTGGTGCACGAGGTCAACACCCGGGTCTGGCTGCGCGAGATCGCGGCCCGCTCCGGCCGTTTCGCCGGGCTGCGCGACGTACCGAAGGACGCCTGGGACGAGATCACCCCGCACGGTGTCGACGCCGTCTGGCTGATGGGCGTGTGGGAGCGCAGCCCCGAGGGGCGCGCCATCGCCCTGCGCGACCGGGTGCTGCGCGGTGCCTTCACCAGCGCCGTGCCCGACCTCCACGACGAGGAGATCGCCGGATCGCCGTACTGCGTCCGCCGCTACGAGGTGGACGCGAGCCTCGGCGGAGCGGAGGGCCTGGCCGCGGCGCGCGCCGAACTCGACCGCCGGGGAGTCGGACTGCTGCTCGACTACGTGCCCAACCATGTCGCACCCGACAACCCCTGGACCTGGGAGCACCCCGAGTACTTCGTCCGGGGCACCGACGACGACGCCCGCCGTGACCCGGCCGCCTATCTGACGGTGGCGGGCAACGTCCTGGCCCGCGGCCGCGACCCCTTCTTCCCGCCCTGGCCGGACGTGGTCCAGCTGAACGCCTTCGCGCCGAAGCTGCGCACGGCCACCGCGGATGTGCTGCGCCGGATCGGGGACATGTGCGACGGGGTGCGCTGCGACATGGCGATGCTGCTGACCAACGACGTCTTCGAACGGACCTGGTCGGACCTCGCGGGGCCGCGGCCCCAGGAGGAGTTCTGGCCGGAGGTCGTCTCCGGCGTGCGCCGCCGCCATCCCCGGATGACCTTCGTGGCCGAGGCGTACTGGGACCTCGAATGGGTCCTCCAGCAGCAGGGGTTCGACTTCTGCTACGACAAGCGGCTCTACGACCGGGTGCTGAACGAGAGCCCCGAAGCGGTACGGCAGCATCTGCTGGCGGCCGAGGACTACCAGCGCCGGCTCGTACGGTTCCTGGAGAACCACGACGAGCCACGGGCGGCGCACACGATGGCCCCGGCCAAGGAACGGGCGGCGGCCGTGCTGATCGCCACCCTGCCCGGGGCCACGCTCTGGCACGAGGGCCAGTTCACCGGCCGCCGTACCCGGCTGCCCGTCTTCCTGGACCGGCGTCCGGACGAACCGGCCGACGGCGAACTGCGCGCGTTCCACGAGAGGTTGCTCGCCGCCGTCCACCGCAGTGGGATGCGCGGCGGGCACTGGCAGCTCCTCGACTGCGACGGCTGGCCGGACAACGCCTCCCACCGCAACCTGGTCGCCTCCGGCTGGGCGGGCCCGGCCGGGCGCTTCGTCACCGTCGTCAACCTCTCCGACGCCCCGGCCCAGGGCTGGGTACGGCTGCCGTGGCCCGAACTCGCCGCCACCACCTGGACGCTGACCGGTCTGCTGGACGGCACCCGGTACGCGCGTGACGGCGACGAACTGACCAGGCACGGCCTGTTCGTCGACCTGGCGGAGTGGGGCACCCACGTCCTCGCCATCGGCCCGGGCGGCAACGACTGAACCCTTCCGGGACTGAACTGCTCTAGCCGCGTTCCTCGGTGGTCCAGCGCGCGCCGGTCCGCTCGCGGAACGCGGCCACGGCCGCCTCCAGCGTCGGGAAGAAGTGGTCCGGGTCGATGGTCCGGGTCAGCTCATAGCGTTCGATCTTGCGCCGCACCGGATCCTTGAGCTCGGCGAACACCAGGCTCACCCCGCGCTCGTTGAGCGCCTCGTCCAGTTCCTCCAGCTCGTCGGCGGCCGTGGTGTCCACGTCCGTGACGGGCTCGGCCGCGAGCAGCACCCACTTCGGCGGCGGCTCGGCGCGCGCCAGCCGCATGACCTCCCTGCGGAAGGACTTGGCGTTGGCGAAGAACAGCGGTCCGTCGAAGCGGTGGATCACCAGGCCGGGCAGCTGCTCGGCGCCGGGGTAGGAGCGCACGTCGTGGTAGCCGGGCATGCCCGGCACCCGGCCCAGCACGGTGTTGTACGGCCACCACGCCCGGCGGAACACATTGAGGATCGACAGCCCGACGGCGACCGCGATCCCCGGCAGCACACCGAGCAGCGCGACACCCAGGAACGCGGCGATCGACAGCAGGAACTCCATCCTGCGCTGCTGCCACAGCCTGCGCGTCCCGGCGAGGTCGGCCAGCGACAGCGAGGCCGTGATGACGATCGCGGCGAGTGCCGGCTGGGGCAGATTGCGGAACAGCCCCGGCAGCAGGACGAGCATGAGGACGATCAGGCCCGCACCGACGACCCCCGTGAGCTGGCTGCGCGCGCCCGCCCGCTCGGCCACCGCCGTCCGTGATCCGCTGGTGCTGACGGGGAAGCCCTGGAAGAGACCGGCCGCCACGTTGGCCGCGCCGATCGCCGTCATCTCCTCGTTGCCGCGCACCTCCTGGCCGGTGCGGGAGGCGAACGCCGAGGCGTTGGAGATCGTGTCGGCGAGGGAGACCAGCGCGATGCCCAGCGCACCGCCGAACAGCGGGGCGAGATCGTCCCACCCGACGTCGGGGAACGTCAGCGGCGGGAACCCCTGCGGCAGTTCGCCGACCAGGCTCACCCCGTGCCGGCCCAGGTCGAAGACCGACGTCGCGGCGATCGCGAGCACCACCATGACGAGCACCGCGGGCACCTTGGGCAGCCAGCGCTGGAGCACCAGGATCAGCACGATCCCCGCGAGCCCCACCGTCACCGCGGCGGGCACCGTCTTCCCGTCGGCCAGGCCCCGGAAGAAGGCGTCGAACTCCTCGACGAGCCCGTCGGCGTCCGTCTTGAACCCGAACAGCTTGGGCAACTGCCCGATCAGGATGGTCAGCGCCAGCCCGTTCATATAGCCGATCATGGTGGGCTTGGAGATGAGGTCCGCGATGAAGCCCAGCCGGCACACCCCGGCCAGGATCGTGATCGCCCCGACCATCAGCGACAGCATCGAGGCGAGCGCAACCGCCCGCCCGCTGTCGCCGCCGGCCGCGACCAGCGGCAGGACCGTCGCCGCGATCATCGGGCCCAGCGAGGAGTCCGGCCCGAGCACCAGGATCCGGGACGGCCCGAACACGGCGTAGCCCAGCAGACAGAGCACGGACGTGTACAGGCCGGTGATCGCGGGCAGTCCGGCCAGCTCCGCGTAGGCCATGCCCTGCGGCACCAGCAGCGTGGTGAGCACGACCCCCGCGACGACGTCCTTGACGAGCCACTCGCGCCGATACACCGACAGCGTGCGCAGCCCCGGCGGGAGCAGGCGGTGTCTCACGTCGCCGTCACCTGGCATCGGCATCCTCCGCGCGATGGTGGGCAGCTCAGCCGTGCGGGACGAGGCGCTGCCGCCCACGCCGACGAGCGACGGCCTTCCCGGCCTCCCACAGCCCGAGCAGCGCCAGCGCCGGCAGCAGCGCCCAGCCGAACTGACCGACGGTGAGCGGGGTGGTGCCGAGCAGCCGGTTGAAGACGTCGGTCTGGGTCGCCAGCACGGCGAGGGCGAACTCGCCGAACACGGCCCAGTTCATCTGCCGGCTGTCGAACGTCGACGTCGTCAGCACCGTCTCGGTCTCGCTGCGGCACTCCAGGGCGGCCACGATCAGGCACAGCGCGAACGACGTGAAGGCGATCGAGGTGCCGACGGCGGCGCTGTCGAAGCGTGCCTCGCCGAGCGCGATCATCGCCAGCAGGCCGATCGTGACCGCCAGTCCGGCCGACCCCACCGTCACCATCAGCCGGGTCGTCATCACCGGCTCACCGCGAGGCCGCGGGGCACGGGTCATCAGCCCGGGACTGACCCGGTCGAAGCCCAGGGCGAAGCCGAAGGCCGCGTTGACGAAGAAGTGGATCCACAGCACCTGGGGCGGCGTGAAGGGCTCGCCGTCCGCGATGTCGAACAGGGCCGCGCCCAGGAAGGTCAGCACGAACACGACGAGCAGCACCAGGACGAACCGGATGTACTTGGTGAGGTTGTCGTAGATCTTGCGGCCCTGCTCGACCGCGAAGACGATCGTGGCGAAGTTGTCGTCGGAGAGGATCAACCGTCCGGCGTTCTTGGCCACTTCGGTCCCGGAACCCATGGCGATGCCGATGTCGGCCGCCTTGATGGCGGGGGCGTCGTTGACCCCGTCGCCGGTCATGGCCACCACCTCGCCCTTCTGCTTCAGGGTATCGGCGAGCAGCACCTTGTGCTCGGGGGCGACCCGGCCGATCACCCCGATGTCGTCGATGCGCGCCAGCCGCTCCGGCTCCGGGAGGGCGGCGAAGTCCGAGCCGAGGATCGCCTCTCCCTCGATGCCGATCTGCTCGGCGATCGCGGCACCGGTGATGACGTCGTCGCCGGTCACCATCCGCACCCGGATACGGGCCGCCCGGGCGCCGGCCACCGCCTCCCGGGACTCCTTCCTCGGCGGGTCCTCCATGGCGACCAGGCTCGTCATCTCCAGCTCGGTGACGAGCGCGAGCAGGTCGCCGTCGGCCGCGAAACCGGCCGGGTCCAGATCGCGGGTGGCGGCGGCCATCACCCGTCGGCCCGCCCGCTCCATCCGCTCCATCCGGGCGTGCGCCCGCTTGTCGAGATCGGCGTCCCAGGGGATCGATGTACCGTCCGACAGGGCCGTGGCGGCACGCCCCATCACGGCGGGCGCCGCACCCTTCACGAAACAGCGGACGACCGGCCGGCCGAGCGCGTCGGTCGCCGCGTTGAAGGTCGCCATCAGCTTGTACGAGGGGTCGAAGGGCAGCGTGGCCAGCCGCGGGAACCGTTCGCGGGTCGCCTCGACGTCCAGGCCCGCCTTGTGCCCGAGCACGAGCAGGGCCCCCTCGGTGGGGTCGCCCACCACCTGGCCGTCCACCAGCCGGGCGTCGCTCGCCACCAGGTACGGCAGGATCGCGTCCTCGATGCCGGACGAACGCCCCACCGCATGGTGGACCCGGCCCTCCAGGCCGTAACCGGAACCGGAGACGGTGTACTGGTCGAAGGCGTCCACGACCTCCACGACGGTCATCTGGTTCAGGGTGAGCGTGCCGGTCTTGTCGGAGTTGATCGCCGAGGTGAAGCCCAAGGTCTCCACCGACGGCAGGTCCTTCACGATCGCGTGGCGCCGGGCCAGGTCGAGACCGCCGAGCGAGAGGATCGTCTGCGTCACCGTGGGCAGGGCCTCGGGGACGGCCGCGATCGCCAGGGACACGGCGCTCACGAACAGCGCGTCCCACGCCTCGCCCCGGCCACGGCCCAGCACGAACATCACGACCATGGTCAGCCCGGCCGCGCCCGCGATCCACAGCGTCAGCCGGTCGAGCTCCCTGGTCAGCGGCGAGGCCTCGCGCTCGGTCGCCGACAGCATCCCGGAGATCCTGCCCAGTTCGGTGCCGGAACCGGTGCCGGTGACGATCATGATGCCGCTGCCGTGGGTGACCGGGGAGTTCATGAACGCCGTGTTCGTCCGCTCGCCGGGGCTGGGCCGCTCGCCCCGCAGCGTCCCGTTGTCCTTCGCGGCGGGTGTGCTCTCGCCGGTCAGCGCCGACTCGTCGATCTGCAGGGCGCTCGCCACGACCAGCCGGCCGTCGGCGGGCACGTCGTCCCCGGCGGTGATCAGTACGACGTCCCCGACCACGACCTCCTCCGCGGGGATCTCGCGCTCCGTCCCGTCCCGCCGCACCCGCGCGGTCGCCTTCATCATCGACTTGAGCGCGTTCATGGCGCTCTCCGCCTTGCCCTCCTGCCGCACGCCGATGACGGCGTTGATCACGGTCAGCACGAGCAGGAGGACCGCGGTGGCCCACTCCTGGATGAGCAGCGACACGATCGCGGCGGCGACCAGGATGATCTGCATGTAGCTGCGGTACTGGTCGAGCAACCGGCGCCACTTCGGGGGCGGTTGCTCCTCGGGGAGGGCGTTGGGGCCGTCCCGGCGCAGCCGCTCGGCGGCCTGCGCGCCGGTGAGGCCGACGGCCGGGTCCACCCCGAGCGCCTTCGCGACCGCGTCGGGCGGGCGCGTGTACCAGGGCCGCTCCGGTTCCGGGGAGGTCATCTCCCGTTCCTCCGTTCCGCGTCGGCCTCGACGGACGCCGCGTACGGGTCGGCCGGGGCCCCGGGCGGTGCCGCGGCCACCAACTCCTCCTTGGCCACGAACAGTTCGTGCCGCGTCTTGCGGTCCACCTCGGGATACTGCGGGTCGATGTCGATCAGGGTGTGCGCGAGTACCGCGGCCGCGCAGATCCGCGCGAACCACTTGTGGTCGGCGGGAATCACGTACCAGGGCGCCCATTTGGTGCTGGTGGCGGAGAGCATGTGGGAGAACGCCTCCTGGTAGTCGTCCCACCAGGCGCGCTCACGCGCGTCCGCCGCCGAGAACTTCCAGTTGCGCTCGGGCACGTCGATCCGTTTGAGGAAGCGGGTGCGCTGCTCCTCCTTGGACAGATTCAGGAACAGCTTCACCAGCCGGAAGCCGTTGTCGTGCAGATACCGCTCCCAGTCGTTGATCTCCCGGTAGCGGCGGCGCCACACGCCCTTGCGCTTCGCCTCGTCCGGCAGCCGCTGGCGGTCGAGGTGCTCGGGGTGCACCCGCACCACCAGGACCTCCTCGTAGTGCGAGCGGTTGAAGATGCCGATCTCGCCGCGCCGGGGGAGCCGGCGGGCGTAGCGCCAGAGGTAGTCGTGGTCGAGTTCCTCGCTGGAGGGCACCCTGAAGTTCGACACATGGACGCCCTGCGGGTTCACCCCGCTCATCACATGCCGGATGGTGCCGTCCTTGCCGCCGGCGTCCAGGGCCTGCAGACACAGCAGTACGCCGTATCTGTTCTCGGCCGCCAGCCGCCGCTGGTAGTCGGCCAACAGGGCGACACCGGTGCGCAGCAGCTCCTGGCCGTCCTTCTTGCCGGCGATGCCCGCCTTGTTGCCGGGATCGAAGTCGGTGGACAGGTCCACCTTCGATCCCGGCCGCACTCGCAGGGGTGCGATGAACTCGCCGATCCGCTCGGCCCGTTCGTCCGCCATGAGTGCCGTCCCCGGACCTCAGTACTTCGAGTCCGCTCGCACCACGCACAGGCCCCAGATGATGAAGCCGTACAGGGCGATCAGGGTCAGCGACCAGAACGGGTAGTAGGGGATGGACAGGAAGTTGGCGATGATCAGCAGGGTCGCGATGAGGATGCCCATGACCCGTGCCCAGGTCGCCGTCATGGCCAGGCCGATGCCGACGGCCACGGCGACCGCGCCGAGGATCAGGTGGATCCAGCCCCAGGTCGTCAGGTCGAACTTGAACACGTAGTTGCGGGTGGTGAGGAAGACCTCGTCGTCCAGGACCGCCATGATGCCGCGGAAGATGTCGAGGACGCCGCACATGACGAGCATCACGGAGGCGAAGGCGGTCAGCCCGCCGGCTGCCGCCAGGACGCCTGCCGAGCGCTGGTGTTTCGTGGTCGTGGTGACCATGGCTGGGCCTCCGTCGTCGGGACGGCCGCCGGTCGCGGCCGTTCGCCCATGAGTCCTACTCCGGGCCCCGGGCCCCTGGCGTCACCTCGCATGGGTGATGACGGGTGATCAACGGCCCACGACGATGGGCGCGTTCGAGCGCTCGGGAGCCGACGCCCGCCTGCGCTTCGGAGCCGAGTCCCGGGAGCCGTCATGGCCGTACCGCCCGTCCCCACCTCCGCAGACCGCCCCGACCCGGCCCCGGGCGCCGCCCGGCGGATCCTCGCCCCGCTCGCCCTGGCGCAGTTCATCTGCAGCTTCGCCGGCTCCAACATGAACGTGATGATCACCGACATCAGCGAGGACCTGGACACCACCGTCCAGGGCGTGCAGATCGCGATCACGATCTTCCTGCTGGTCATGGCGGCCCTGATGATCCCCGGCGGCAAGCTGACCGACCGCTACGGCCGCAAGCGGTGCCTGGTGGCCGGCCTCGTCGTGTACGGCGCCGGCGCCCTGCTCAGCGCGGCGGCGCCGGGCCTGGGCGTGCTCATCCTCGGCAACTCGATCCTCGAAGGCGTCGGCACCGCCCTGCTCATCCCGCCCGTCTACATCCTCACCACGCTGCTGTTCACCGAAGTGACCTCCCGGGCCCGCGCGTTCGGCGCCATCATGGCGGCCGGCGGCATCGGCGCCGCCGCCGGACCGCTGATCGGCGGGCTGATCACCTCGGCGCTGAGCTGGCGGGCGGCCTTCGTCTTCCAGGCGCTGGTGGTCGCGCTGATCATCGTACTCAGCCGCCGGGTCGAGGACCCGCTGCCGGCGGATCCCACGCGGGACTTCGACACGGGCGGCGCGGTCCTGTCGGCGGCCGGTCTGCTGCTGGTGGTGACGGGGATCCTGGCCACCGACGACAACGGCTGGCTGGCGGTCGGCCTGCTGCTGCTCGGCACGCTCGTCCTGGCCTGGTTCTTCCGCCGGTCCCAGGTCATGGAGCGGACCGGCCGCGAGCCGCTGCTGTCCCTCGGCCTGTTCCACAACCGCACGTCCAACCTGGGCCTGGTCACCCAGCACCTCCAGTGGATGCTGCTGATGGGCGTGTCGTTCGTGGTGGCCGCCTACCTCCAGGTGGTGCGCGACTACGACGCCGTGCGCACCGGGCTCATCTTCACGGCGGCCACGCTCGGTCTGCTCGCCTCCTCGCTCGGCGCCGAACGCTTCGCCGCCCGACGGGAGCAACGGACCCTCGTCATGACCGGGTTCGCCGTGACCGTCGCCGGCATCGCCGTACTCGTGGTGCTGTCCCGCGACGCGTCCAGTGCCTGGGCCTACACACCCGGGCTGCTGTTGATCGGCCTCGGCCTCGGAGTGATGCTCACCCCCTCGGTCAACATCGTGCAGTCGAGCTTCGGGGAGGAGCAGCAGGGGGAGATCTCCGGGCTGTCCCGCAGCGTGTCCAACCTCGGCTCGTCGGTCGGTACGGCGGTCGCCGGCACGATCCTGGTGGCCGACCCCGCCTTCGGCGCCTACGCCGCCGCGATGATCGTGCTGGGCGTCATCGGCCTCGGCGGCCTCGGCACCGCGGCCCTGCTGCCGCGAAAGGCGGCGTCGGCCGCCCCTACCGAACCCTGACGTCCGAGGCGGCCCGCAGGTCAGAACCGGTGGTACCGGACGGCGCTGGAGACGACCAGGTCCTGCAGCGAGGCACGGCGCCGGCTGAGCGGGACCCACAGCAGCCCGACGGGAAAGGACACGCACAGCACGGCCCGCAGCAGCGCGCGCAGCACGCCGAGGAGCCGTCCGCCCAGCCGGGTGACCCGCAGGCCCAGCAGCCGGTCGCCGACGGTGCCTCCGGTCACGGTCCAGCAGACGCCCAGATACAGCACGGCGACGGCCCAGCCGCCGACCCCCGCGAGCCAGCCGGGCGGATCGGGGAACCGGTACGGCGGCCCGGCGATGAGCAGCCGCAGACCGCTGATCGTGAGCTGGACGGCGAGCGCGATCCCGAACACCACCAGGGCGTCGATCACCGCCGCGAGGCACCGCGACACGACTCCCGCGGTTTCGCCCTCCGGGTCCTGTTCCCGGCCCTTGCGTGGCACGGCGTCAGCCCGGGGCGTCGGTCCGCGCCGGGGCGGCGACGGGTCTGTGCAGCAGCCGGTCGGCGACGCGGTTCACCACCCGGTCGGCCCGGATGCTCCGCGACCGGAGCGCGTCGACCGTCTCCTCGGCCATTCCGCCGCTCGTCTCCCGCACGATCCGGCCCAGGTCGATCTCCTCCAGCACGGCCCGGGTGAGCGTCACCAGGTCGACCCGGGCGATCACGGCCTCGACGTCCAGACGTGCGGCGATGCGGTCGACGTCGATGCGCGCCGCGATCGCGTCCAGGTCGATGCGTGCCGCGACGGCGTCCACATCGACGCGCTGCGTGACCTGGGCCACGTCCACCCGGGCCGCGATGCGGTCCACGTCCACGCGGTCGGCGATCCGGTCCACGTCCACCTGGTCGGCGATCGTGTCGACGTCGACACGGCCGGCGACGCGCATCACGTCGACCCGGTCGGCGATCTGGTTGACATCGATCCGGGCGGCCAGGCCGTCCAGGTCCAGTCGGTCCACGACCTCGGCCGTAAGCCGGCGAATGACCAGGTCCGCGACGGCGCCGGCGGTTCCCAGCGCATACCGCGTCACACGCCCCGCGACATCGAGGGGGTTCACGACGGACCAGGTCATCTCACCAGCGCAGCACGGCGCCGACCCGGTCGGATCACCCGCCGCGGGTGAACCACCCGGCGCCGACCGGCCCCTCCATGGGGCGAAGATCACAGGCGTACGGCCTCATGGGGCCACTCGCGCTGAGTACCGTGAGCAGGTGCCGAAGAGCAAGAACACGTTCTCGTCCTGGCGACGCCGACTGACGCAGCGCGCGGTCCACGCGGGCTGGGCCTGGGTGCAGCGCACGGGTTCGGTGACGGCCGACAGCCCCGGCCGCTTCCGCTTCGGCTCGATCGGCGAAGCCACCCGCCTGGCCTTCCCGCTGGGCACGGTCTTCGGCGAACCCTGGATCCACCTCGGCTCCCACTGCATCGTCGGCGAGCAGGTCACCCTGACCGCCGGTCTGATGCCCGACCTCGACCTCGGCCCGGAGCCCATCCTGCGCATCGGGGACGGCGTCGTGCTGGGCCGCGGCAGCCATGTCATCGCCGACACCACGGTCACCATCGGCAGCGACTGCTACTTCGGGCCGTACGTCTACGTCACGTCCACGAACCACTCGTACGACGATCCCCACGAGCCCATCGGCAAGCAGTGGCCGCGCATGGAGCCGGTCGAGATCGGACCCGGGTGCTGGATCGGCACCGGGGCGGTGATCCTGCCGGGCGCCCGGATCGGGCGGAACGTCGTGGTGGCGGCCGGCGCGGTGGTCCGCGGCACGGTGCCCGACCACGCCGTCGTGGCGGGGGCGCCCGCCCGTGTCGTACGGCGCTGGACGCCCGGTGAGGGCTGGCAGCCGCCGCTCAGGACCCCGGCGCCGGTGCCGATACCCGACGGGATCACGCCCGAGCAGTTGCAGGCACTGGCCGGGCTGGACGAGGAGACGGCGGCGAAGCTGGCGGAACTGGACGAGAGGACGGCTGCCCAACTCACCGAACCGGCCACCGAGTCCTGACACAGGCTCTCAGAGCCTGTGAAGGCTCTCAGCCGGCCGCCAGCAGCACCGTGCCCACCAGCGCGAGCCCCGCGCCGGCCGCCTGCACCGCCAGCAACCGCTCCCGCAGAAAGCCCCGCGCGGCCAGGGCCGTCACCACCGGGTAGAGCGAGGCCAGTACGGCCGCCACGGTGACCGGGCCGTGGTGGGCGGCGATCACATAGGTGCCGTTCGCCGCGACATCGGCGAGGCCGACGAAGGCGAACGCGGGCAGTGCGCGCACCGGGATACCGCCCTCCGGGAGGGCGCTCGCGCCTCGCCGCACGGAGACGTACAACGCGAGGCCGCCCGCCACGACATTGACCACGCGCTGCACGAAGAGCCCGAGGAACAGACCGGTGACGGTGCTCGACGCCTCCGCGATCAGCGCGAACACCGTGCCGAAGCCGAAGGCCGCGACCAGGGTGAGCAGGATGGCCTGCCGCTGCACGGCCGCGCCCCGCAGTTGCGGACCGCCCGCGAGGACGACGCCCAGCACGGCGACCGCGATCCCCGCGATCTGCACCAGCCCCGGCCGCTCGCCGAGGAAGAGGCCCACGCCGACGGGGACCGCCACGCCCACCGTGCCGAGCGGGGAGACCACGCCCATCGGGCCCAGCGCGAGCGCCTTGTAGAAGCAGAGCAGGGCGACGGGGCCCACCAGGCCCGCGGCGGCCGCGAACCACAGCTGGGGACCGGCCTCGCTCCAGCCGCCGGTGGCGACCACGATCACACCGAGCACGGCGGCCGCGATCGCCTGCGAGACGACGACCACCGTGAGCGCCGGGGTGCGCCGGGTGAGCAGTCCGCCGCCGAAGTCGGCCAGCCCCCACAGCAGGCTGGTGGCCAGGGCGAAGAGTGCTGTCACGAGGGCCTCGCAGTACAGTTCGGTGCACGATCGGGTGCACCCCACCGTAGTGCAGCACACTGGACTCTGTCATTCAGAATATTGCACTCCGGAACTCGGGTCGGGTGCAATTGGATGTAACTGGATGGAATTGGACGGAATGTGTCGGACCTCGACCTGCTGACCCAGTCCCTGTCGCGCAACGTCAAGCACTGGCGCGCGGTGCGCGGCTTCACGCTGGACGTGCTGGCCGCCCGGGCGGGCGTCAGCCGCGGCATGCTCATCCAGATCGAGCAGGCGCGCACCAACCCCAGTCTCGGCACCGTGGTCAAGATCGGGGACGCGCTCGGGGTCAGCATCACCACCCTGCTCGACTACGAACAGGGACCGAAGGTGCGGGTCGTCCCGGCCGACCAGGTCGTGCGGCTGTGGCACACCGACGCGGGCAGCCACAGCCGGCTTCTCGCCGGGACCGAGGCGCCCGGCCCGCTGGAGATGTGGCACTGGCGGGTGATGCCGGGCGAGAGCAGCAGCTCCGACCCGCACCCCGTCGGCACCGTCGAGATCGTCCATGTCATCGCGGGCGAACTGACCCTCACCGTCGACGGTACCGACTACCGGATCCCGGCCGGCGCGAGCGCCACCTTCGAGGCCGACGCCCCGCACACCTACGGCAATCAGGGCGACGTCCCCACCGAGTGGATGCTGGCCGTCTCGGTCCCGCCCGCCCGCTGAGACACCGCTCCGACGGCGCCCCGCACGCCTGTTAGCGTGCGCCCATGGACGCACCCATCGGACGCTTCGACCGCGCCACCCCCGCCCCCGACTGCCTCGACGAACTCACCGTCCCGGTCGCCGACGCCGTACGCCACTGGCACGGCAGCGTCCCCGCCGACCAGATCGTCTACGTCGAGACCGACCCGGAGTGGGCCGACACCGCCGTCTTCGTGGAGCACTACGGCCGGGAACTGCTCGAACAGTCGGCGAACTGCGTGGTCGTGGCGGGCAGGCGCGGCGGTGAGACCACGCTGGCCGCGTGTGTGGTGCTCTCCACCACCCGGGTCGACGTCAACGGCGTCGTACGCCGCCAACTCGGCGCCCGCAAGGCGTCGTTCGCCTCGATGGACACGGCGACCGGCGAGACCGGCATGGAGTACGGCGGCATCACCCCGCTCGGACTGCCCGAGGGCTGGCCGGTGCTGGTGGACTCGGCCGTCGTCGACCTGCCGTACGTGCTGGTCGGCAGCGGGCGCCGGCGCGGCAAGCTGCTGGTGCCGGGGAAGGCGTTCGCGGAGCTGCCGGGGGCCGTCGTACTGGAGGGGCTCGGCGTCTCCTGAGCCGAGGTCAGGCCGCCGTGTGGTGGGCGAGGGTCAGGTGCGGGTCCGCCTCACCGGGCACCGGTGCCGGGTCGGCGTGCACGAGGGCCGCGGTGAGCCGGGGCACGGCATGCAGCAGGGCGTGTTCGGCGTCGACGGCTATGGCGTGCGCCTGACGCACCGACACCTCGCCGTCCACGACGACCGCCACCTCGGCGCGCAGCCGGTGCCCGATCCAGCGCAGCCGCAGCTCACCGACGTCGCGTACGCCCGCCACCTCCCGAAGTGCCCGCTCCGCCCGGTCCACCAGGGCCGGGTCCACGGCGTCCATCACCCGCCGGAACACCTCGCGCGCGGCGTCCCGCAGCACCAGCGTGATCGCGGCCGTGATCGCCAACCCCACGATCGGGTCGGCGAGTTGCCAGCCCAGCGCCGCGCCCCCGGCACTCAACAGGACGGCCAGTGAGGTGAATCCGTCGGTACGGGCGTGCAGCCCGTCCGCGACGAGCGCGGCCGAGCCGATGTCCCGGCCGACCCGGATCCGGTACCGGGCCACCCACTCATTGCCCGCGAACCCGACGAGCGCCGCCACGGCGACGGCCGGGATCTGCTCCACCGGGCGCGGGTCGAGAAGCCGGTCGACGGCCGTCCACGCCGCGAACGCCGCGGACGCCGCGATCGTCAGCACGATGACCATGCCCGCGAGATCCTCGGCCCGCCCGTACCCGTAGGTGAAGCGCCGCGTGGCCGCACGCCGGCCCAGCACGAAGGCGATCCCCAGCGGTACGGCCGTCAGCGCGTCCGCGGTGTTGTGCACCGTGTCCCCTAGCAACGCCACCGACCCGGACACGACCACCACGACCGCCTGAGCCAGCGCCGTCACCCCGAGCACGGCCAACGAGACCCACAGCGCACGCATGCCGCGCGCGGAGGACTCCAGGGCGGAGTCGATCTTGTCGGCGGATTCGTGGGAGTGGGGTGTGAGGAGGTGGGCGAGGCGATGGCGGAGACCGGTGGGGGAGTGGGCGCGCGGGTGGGGGTGAGGATGCGGGTGGGGGTGCTCGTGCCGTTGCTCGCCGCGCCCGTGGGCATGTCCGTGGGCGTGCCCGTGCTCGTGCCCATGGTGCTGGTGGTCGTGCCGGTCGCTCACGGCTTCCCCTTCCGGTGCGCGGGAGTGGACGCGAAGCAGCCCACGAGGCCATTATGTGCGTATGAGCGCACGCATGCACCTATCACCTGCACACGATGCGCATCCGCGCACCCCGGGCGAGGAACACTTCACGCTCGCCGCCGAACTCCTGGCCCTGCTCGGCGACCGCACCCGCCTCACGCTGCTGCACGCCCTGACGACGGGGGAGGCCGACGTGACCACGCTCACCGAGGCGTGCGGCGCGGCCCGCCCCGCCGTCAGCCAGCACCTGGCCCGCTTGCGGCTCGCGGGCCTGGTGGACACGCGCAAGGAGGGCCGCCGGGTGATCTACTCCCTGCGCGACGGCCATCTGCGCCGCCTCGTCGACGAGGCGCTGAACGTGGCGGACCACCGGCTCAGCGACCGGCCACCGCACGACTGACTCAGTACTCGGCGTTCTTGCCCAGATACTGCTCCGCGAACGCCAGTGCCGCCGTCGGGGAGCCGAAGATGCGGCGGAGACGGGCGAGGGTGGTGCCCGCTCGGTAGGGGTCGCCGGAGGAGGTGCCGTGGTAGACCTCGGAGAGCCAGTGGGAGAACTCCTGGTAGTCCCAGACCCGGCCGAGGCAGGCCGCTGAATAGCCGTCCAGGCCTGTGGCGTCGGCCTTCGTGAGGTGGGCGATGAGGGCGTCGGCCAGCAGGAACGCGTCGTGCAGGGCGAGGTTCATGCCCTTGGCGGCGATGGGGGCGGTGAGATGCGCGGCGTCTCCGGCCAGGAAGAGGCGGCCGAACACCATGGGTTCGACCACGTAGTTGTGCATGTCGAGGACGCGTTTCTCGATCAGCCGTCCCTCGGTGAGCGGCGGCGCGCCGTTCGCACCGAGCCGTTGCCGAAGCTCGGTCCAGACCCTGTCGTGGGACCAGTTCCCTGGGTCGTCGCCGGGCGGGCACTGAAGGTAGTAGCGGGTCACCTCGGGGCTGCGCTGCATGTGCCCGGCGAACCCGCGCGGATGCATGCCGAACACGACGCAGTCGGCGGACGGCGGCGCCTCCGCGAGCAGCGCCAGCCAGCCGATGCCGTAGTCGCTGCGGGAGATGTGGGCACGGCCGGCCGGCACGGCGTCGCGTGTCACCCCGCGTGCCCCGTCACAGCCGGCGACGAAGTCGCACCGCACGCTCTCGCGCCGGCCGGTCTCCGGGTCGGTGTAGGACACCGAGGGGTGATCGGTGTCGAGGTCGTGCAGTTCCACGTCCCGCACGCCGAAGCGTATGGCCCCGCCGCGCACGTCCGCGTACTCGCGCACCAGGTCCGTGACCAGGAACTGCTGGGGATAGATCCAGTGGTGAACCCCCGTCAGCTGCGCGTACTCGAACCGGTAGCGCTCCCCGGCGAACCGGAACTCGCACTCGCCGTGCCGCTGCGCCCGCCGCAGCAGCGTGTCCGCCAGGCCCCGCCGTTCAAGTCCGCGTACGGCCCACTCCTCGATGACCCCGGCCCGCGGCCGCTGCTCTATGAACTGACGTGTCTCGGTCTCCAGGACCAGACAGTCGACGGACGCGGCCCGCAGGATGTTGCCGACGGTGAGGCCGGCCGGTCCGGCACCCACGATCACGACCGGGAAACGTTGCGGGACACCGGAGTTGGGGTGCGGGGAGGTGGAGGTCACCCGAGCATTATGGGGGCGGCCGACGGGGGAGGGGAGGACTCCGGGGTGGCTCGGCGGGCGGCTAGCCCAGGCGCGGGATCTCGATCGCCGGGCAGCGGTCCATGACCATGTCGAGGCCGGCGGCGCGGGTGCGGTCGTAGGCGGCCTCGTCGATGACGTCCAGCTGGAACCAGACCGCCTTGGCCCCCTTGGCCACCGCCTCGTCGGCGACCGGCCCCGCGAGGTCGCTGTTCACGAACACGTCGACCACGTCCACGTCGAACGGGATGTCCGCCAGGGAGGCATAGCCCGGCTCGCCGTGGACCGTCTCGGCCTTCGGATGGACCGGCACGATCCGCTTGCCGTAGCGCTGGAGGACGTCGGCGACCCCGTAGGCCGCTCGCCGCTGGTTCGTGGAGAGCCCCACGACCGCCCAGGTGTCGCCGAGCTCGGTGAGGATCTTGCGGACTGTCGCCGGGTCGCCGTACACGCTCGGCCTCCTTGGGGTTGGTGCCGGGGCTGCCGCTCCCGACAACAGCGGGCAGGGCGCGGGGATTCCCGCCGCCCCTGCCGACTGTTCGTACGAGCCCTCCCGGCCGGCGGGACCTGCGATCAACCACCCTGCGCCGAGCTGTCCGGCGATGAACTGCCTTTCACCGGACGGGAGTTGAGTCAGCCGGTCATCGCCTCGCGGACGAGGGCGGTGTCGACGAACTGCTCGAAGCGGACGATCAGTCCGCCACGGACCGTGAAGTGGTGGGCGACCCGGACGTTGATCGCTTTGCCGGTGGCCTTGTTGGTCGCGGTGTACCGGGCGAGGACGACGACGTTCTCGCCGTCGATGACATAGGTGTCGTCGTGGGCGGTCCAGTCGTCCCAGTCCTGGCCGAGCTTCTCCATGACGTTGCCGGTGACACCGTCAGGGGTGCGGTAAGTGCCGGCGAGGGGGAAGCCGGCCATCTCGGTCCACTCCACGTCGGGGGCGAGAGTGGCGCGCAGCGCCGCCAGATCGCGGTTGGCCGAGGCCAGGTACTGGCGGCGTACGACGTCGGCGGGTGCGCTGGAGGTCGCGAAGCCGGTGCTGTCGTGGGCCATCGAGGTCAGCCCCACTTCATCTCGCCCTTGGCGACCTTCGCGCCGATCTGGGAGGCGATCAGCATGCCGTTGTCCGGGTGGCGCTTGACGAGGGCCTCCGTCAGGGCGGCGCCGTCGGCGGCCTTGCCGAGCTCCTCCTCGAAGGCGACGAGGTAGTCGCGGGTGGCGGTGATGGCGGAGACGTCGGCGGCGGTGTCCGGCAGCCGGTGGCCGGGGACGACCAGTTCCGGCCGGAGCGCGGCCATCTCGTCGAGCAGGTCGATCCAGGCGGCGCGGTCGCCCGGGGTGGGGGTGTCGGCGACCCAGACGTGCTCCTGCTGGAAGAGCAGGACGCCACCGAGGATCGCGCGCTCCTCGGCCTGCCACAGGTAGTGGCGGTCGGGCAGCGCGGCCGGACCGCCCCGGAGCTCGAAGACATGGCCTTCGAGAGTGAGGTCGCCGGTCAGCGGCTGGAGGTCGACCAGCCGGGTGGGCAGGTTCGGGCCCAGGGCCGCCCATGCCTTGAGCTTGCCCTCGTAGGAGTGCTGGATGTGCTCGATGGTCTGCGGGGTGGCGACGAAGCGCGCGTCGGGGAAGGCGTCGGCGATGACTTCGGCGCCGAAGTAGAAGTCGGGGTCGCCGTGGCTGATGAAGACCGTGGTCAGCGTCTTGCCGGAGTCGAGGACCTCGGCGGCCAGGCGGTGGCCGTCGGCGCGGGTGAAGGCGGCGTCCACGAGCAGCGCCTCGTTCTCGCCGGTGACGAGGGTGGCGGTCTTGTTCTTGCTGCCGGCCGGGAAGTCCAGGTCCAGGACCTTGAAGGACAGGGTGCTCATCGGTGGCTCCTTGACGGGGCGTGGTGGGTGGGGACGGGGAGGGGTTCAGCGGGTGCTCACGGCGGCGAGCCGCGTGTCGACCTCGTCGGCGGTGGCGTGGCCGTAGGCCAGCGGAATGACCCGGTCGCCGTCGACGGCGAGGAGGGTGGGGAAGCCGGTGACGCCCAGTTCGGCCGCGAGATGGAAGTCGGCCTCGGCCGCGGCCCGCGTCTCGGGGGCCTCGAAGGCGGCGACCACGGCGTCGGCGTCCAGCCCGGCCTCCTCGGCGAGCTTCCGGTAGGTCGCGGGCTCGGAGAGGCTCAGGCCGTCGACGTAGAAGGCCCGCTGCACGGCCGTGGCCAGCTCTGCCGCGCGGTCGGGGGCGAGCTGCCGCAGAGCGGCGACTCCCCGTGCGGCGGCCTCGGAGTCCATGACGAACGAGCCGTCGGCGATCAGCCGGTCGTACGCGTCGCTGAACTCGGCGCCGGTCTGCTCGGCGATCTTGGCGTTGGCGCCCTGGACGTAGCCGAACTCGCGGATCGGCACTCGCCGCGGGCCGGTGAACAGTCCGCCGGAGACCACCACCACCGGCAGTTCCGGGTGGCGGGAGGCGGCCTCGCGCAGGGTGCCGGAGAACCCGTGCGACCAGCCGCAGTAGGCATCGAAGACGTAGACGAGCTGCATGGAGATCCTCGGCACGGCGCCCGCCGGATGCGAGCGGTTCATCTGACAGAACAGTAACTGAGGAGTCAGATATTTCCTCGCTCGTGTGACGGTGGCCACACACCTCTGGCCCGAGGAACGCCTCAGGGCAGGCGAGGCAGTTCGTCCCGGGCCGAGTGGCTGAGCAGGCGCAGGTTCTCGGCGAACCGCTCGCGGTCCTCGGGCGGCAGGGGCGCCAGGAAGTAGCGGCGGATGTTCTCCACGTGCAGCCGGGACGCGCGCACGGTGGTCTCCGCACCCGACGGGGTCAGACGCACCAGCCGGCCGCGCCGGTCGCCGGGGTCCTCGGTGCGCTCGACCAGCCCGGCCGCCTCCATCCGGTCCACCAGACGTGTCACACCGCCCGTGGTCAGCACCTGCTCCTGGGCGATGGCCCGCATCGACATCCCCGGTTCACCGGTCCGCCCGAGGATCAGCAGCACCTCGAACATCAGATGGCTGATGCCGCACTCCCGCTCCAGGGCCCGCCCCAGGATGTACTCCAGTCGGTTCGCGGCCCCCTGCAGCCGCCCGAAGGCCAGCACCAGCTCGTTGTTCGCCGCCTCCATCGGCGACCCGATCTCCGCTTGCTCGTCCACGTCCCCACCGCCTGTCCGGTCCACCACGGTCATCGCCCCATGATCATGCCGCGTTTCCGGACCGGACGAGGCGGTTGCCCTTCACGTCAGGTCATCGCAGCTCCCGCGCGTAGGGCGCGAGGGTGATCCGGTCGATCAGCGGTGCGTAGCGGGAGCGGAGCAGTACGCCGGGGAAGGTGTCCGAGGCGTAGGTGGTGCCGTCGAAGTTCGGCAGTTCCTCGGAGCGGAAGGCGATCGTGTTGCGCCCCTTCTTCAGCCGGACCGGGACGGTCAGCTCCCAGAAGTTGTTCTGGTGGAAGCTGTGCGGGAAGCCGACCCGCCGGACCTCACCGCTGTTGACCGTGATGTCGGCGTGCCGGTCGAGCGGGTCCGGGTTGTAGTGGGTGGCCTCGGACTGCTCGGGGTTGGAGTAGCGGATGCGCAGCGCGTACAGGCCGGCGCGGTCGGCGGTGACGGTGAACGTCGCCGTGTTGTCGTTGCCCGGGACGCCACCGATGCCCGTGATCGCCGTGCCGTCGGTGGCCAGGGACAGCGGGGTGAGGGTGGCCGAGCCCGCGAGCTCGGCGTCCCGCGCCTCGTAGGTGCGTGTCGGCAGCGCGCTCTCGGTCGGCGTGACCGTGAGGCGGTCGACGAGGGTCGCGGACGAACCCCCGGTCAGTGTCACCTTGTTGACGCCACCGGAGAGGGAGACGGCCACACTGCGCCTGCCCTGCGACAGGCTCAGGACGTCGTGTCCGTTGACGGCGAGCCGGGCGCCCGTGCCGCCGAGGGTGTCGACCTTGACGGTGGCCTCGCGGTCGGCGGGGGAGTAGACCCAGAACGTGGCCGTCTGGCCCTTGGCGAGCCGGACCGCGCCCGACCCCGTGGCCGGCCGCTCGGGCACCTCGTAGACGGGCCGTGCCCCGCCGCCCAGCCAGGCCAGCTCGCCCTCGTACACCTGGGTGCCGGCCGAAGCCTCCGGCAGGGACAGGGTGAGGCGGTCGACGATCGCGTCGCCCTTGGTGGCGCCCTTGCCGTCGAGGCTCTGCGCGGCGAGCGTCAGAGTGTGCCTGCCCTTGGTCAGCCGGACCTCGGTGTCGGTGTGGTCCCACACCACCCACTTGTAGCCGAGCGGCAGGTGCAGTTCCTGCTCGCTGTCGGCCTTGCCGTCCACGCGCAGGAAGACGTTGGTGGGGCCCTGTTCCTTCACCTTGTCGAAGGTGTTGAGGGAGTTGGCGAAGACGCTCAGGTCGTAGGTGCCGTCCTCGGGTACGTCGACGGTGAAGTCGAGCGTGACGTCCGAGCCGGTGCGCAGGCCGCCGACGTCGTGGCCGCCGGAGGTGTAGAACTTCGACACGTCACGCGGCGAGCCCTCCGGGCCGTTCCTCGTGTAGCCGGACCCGGTGTGGGCGGCGTCCTCCGCCTCGTACGAGCCCTGCCAGCGCACGGGGGAGGACTGGGTGGCCTTCGCCTTTCCGGCCGGGCTGAGGACGATCTCGTACGCCGAGGACTCCTTCAGCTTCGGCAGCGCGCCGTCACCGAAGTCGACGACGACCGTGCCGTCGTCCCCGACCTCCAGGTTCGTCTCCGTGAGCAGCTTCGGGCCGGAGCTGTCGCCGAGTTGTCCGCTCCACTCGATCTCACGCACCCAGGCGTGCACGCTGTCGCCGAAGACGTCCTTCGGGACGCCCGCGAAGGTGATGTGTCCCTTGCCGTCGGACCCGCCGAAGACCAGCCGCGCCTGCCGCTTCTTCTCGTCCAGCGTGCCGACGCCCTGCATGGTGTAGTTCTCGCCGGGGAACGGCGGGGTCACCGTCACGGTGTGCCCGCTCATCGAGGCGTACGAGTTGAGCAGCCACCACTGGCCGTTGCCGCGGCCCGACTGCACCGCCGAGTCGGAGAGGTTGCCGTCGATGTTCCAGTAGGCGATGTCGGCGTCCACCTTGGACTCCTCGATCGCGGACACCCACTGGATCATCTGGCCGGGGACGGAGGTGTGGTAGTTGAAGGCGTACTCGTTGATGTTGACGGGGAGTCGGGCGCCCTCACGGTCGGTGCCCTTGAACAGCTCCTTCTCCCAGCCCCGGTACTTGGCGACGCTCTCGCGCACCGCCTCCGGGTGGCTCAGCTCGTGCCAGGTGATCACCTGGGGGACGGTGCCGGCCGCCAGGGTGTGGGCGAGGAAGCCCTTCACCTGGTCGTAGAGGACGCTGGTGTTGGGGCCGGCGATACGGGCGTCCGGCATCCTGCCCTTGATGAGCTTGTATGCGTCGTCCCAGGCGGCGAAGAAGGCGTCGGGATCGTCGAGCCAGCTGACCTTGTCGTAGCTCCACTCTCCGGTGCCGAACATGTTGCCCTCGGGCTCGTTGAACGGCACGAAGACGATGTTGTCCTGGTACCGCTCCGGCAGGCGCAGGACCTGGTCGACCTGCGTGGCCAGCTTCTCCTTGTAGAGCTTGAGCTTCTCGTCGGGTGTGTCGCCCGGCCACTGGTACGGGAAGCCGCGGTGGATGTCGGTCATGTAGATGTACACATCACCGTCGGTGGAGTCGGCCAGCGGCTTCACCACCTCAAGGGCGTCGGCACCGGGGTGCTGCGGGCCGTCCTGCGCCTTCGTGGAGACCGTGCGCAGACCCATGCCCTCGATGAGGCTGTTGGTGGGGACGTCCGGTCCGTACAGGCCGTAGAGCGTGCCGGAGGCGCCGCCGTGGAAGGCGCCGGTGTCCGAGCCGAGGTCGACGGTGAGCTGGCCCTCGCGGACCACGGTGACCGTCGCCCGCACGGAACGTCCGGCCGCCGTGCCCGCCACCGTGAACGTCCCCGGCCGGGCGTACTTCTCGGACGGTACGGCGTCCCAGCCGATCGGCACGTCGCGGTCGTAGCCGTCGGAGAACGTGGAGCGGACGGCGGCGGGGAGGGCCGGGGCGGTCCCGGTCGTCGTACGCACCTCGAAGGACGTCTTCGAGGGGTCCTGGACCGTCGGCACGGCGCCGACCGTGCCCGCCACCTGCTCGGCGCTCAGCGCCGCGTGCCACACGGTGAAGTCGTCGATCGCGCCCTTGAGCAGCGGGTCCGGCCAGAAGGACTTGCCGATGTAGCCGGCCGCCGTGGCCGAACCCTCCAGCAGTTCCCCGGCCTTGATGCCGGTCGCCGCGGAGGAGACCGGCACGCCGTCGAGGTAGGTGGTGAGCTTGCCCGCGGTGCTGTCGAGGCTGACGGTGACCGTCCGCCACTCGTTCGCGGGGAGCGCCGCATAGCCGCGGACCTGGGCCTCCGCGCCGCCCCCGCCGGTGGTCACGGAGGTCTGGAACAGGCCGCCGCCGCTGTACGGGGTGCTGAAGAGGTACTTGGTGGTGTTGGTGCCCAGATCGAAGATCCGCTGCCAGGGCGCCTTGTCGCCGCTCCACTTCACCCGGGCGGAGACCGTCAGGTCGGTCGAGTCGCCGACGACTTCACGGGGCAGACGGACGTACGCGCCGTCCGAGGTGGGCGCCCCGCCGGGCAGGGCCAGGGCCCTGCCGCCGTCCGTGCCCGTCACGAACCGGGCGGTGGAGCCGTTCACCAGGGTCGCCGTCAGACCGTTGCCGGAGCTGTCGGTGATCCTGCCGGAGGCGAGGTCGTCCTGGTCGAAGGTGTAGCGCGCGGCCGGCCGGGGCGCGTCGGCCGCCTGCGCCGGGACTGCGGGTGCGGTCAGCAGGCCCGCGCCGAGAGCGACGGCCACGGCGGCCGGGGCCCGGCGTCGGGCGGATCTGTCAGCGGATGGCATGGATGGCGTCCTCAATCGTCAATCGTCGAGTACGGGTCGAAAATCGTCGAGCGGGTGTCGAACCGGTTCGATGTCGAGGGGTGCGGCGGCATGGCAGTACTTCGGGTGGCGGGGATGGCGGCCCGGGCAGCCCAGCGCGGGCGCGGAGCAGGACCGCGGTCGTCGGAAGGACCACTTCATCGAACCGGTTCGCGAAGCTAGCACCGGTGCATCCGACCAGCAATCCCTCCGGCACAGGGTTTCTGCGGCGCGCTCGCCCGGTCCCGCAAGTGGGGTCAAGGGTGTTGACAGGTGCCCGGGCGGTTTCTACCTTCACTTCACGCGAACCGGTTCGATGACCGGTCCGCAGCGTCGAACCGGTTCGAGCAAGGAGTCGCCGTGAACATCGGTGAGATCGCCCGGCGGGCCGGTGTCTCACGCAGCACCGTGTCCTACGCGCTGAGCGGCAAGCGACCGGTCTCGGACGACACCCGCAGGAAGATCCAGCAGGTCATCGACGAACTGGGCTACCGCCCGAACGCGAGCGCACGCGCCCTGGCCAACGGCCGGACCAGCACCATCGGCCTGGTCTTCCCACCGGCCGGCAACCACTACACCGGGATGCAGCTGGACTTCATCGGAAGCGTCGTGGAGGCCGCCGCGGCCCACGACTACGACGTGCTGCTGTCGCCCAGCGGCGTGGACAGCGACCGCTCGTTCCAGCGACTGCTGGGGGAGCGGCGGGTCGACGGCGCCATCCTGATGGAGATCAGGCTTCAGGACGACAGGGCGGAACACCTGACCGCTCTGGACTTCCCCTTCGTCGCCATCGGCCGTACCGGGCATCCCGACGGTGAGTGGTGGGTCGGCCTGGACCACACCGCGCTGGTGGAGGCGTGCGTCCACCACCTGGCCGACCTCGGCCACAGCCGGGTGGCCTTCGTGAACCGGCCCGAGCCGCTGCTGCGCGCCGGGTACGAGTCGGCGCACCGCGGCCTGGACGGCTTCACGAAGGCCGCGGCCGAGCGCGGGCTGACGGTGCGGACGTACTGCTGCGGGGACGACGCCGCCTCGGGCCAGACCTGCGTCGAACGGATCCTGCACGACGATCCGGCCACCACCGCCCTCGTCACGCTGAACGAGGCCGCTCTCGGCGGCCTCTACCGGGGGCTCGCCCAGGCGGACCGCCATGTACCGCGCGACTTCTCCGTGACCGGGGTCGTCGCGAGCCGCTGGGCGGAGACCGTGACTCCGAGGCTCACCGCGGCGGACGTACCGGCCGAGGAGATGGGCCGTCGCGCCGTCGACCTGCTGGTGGAACGGCTCGACCAGCCCGCCGGACCGCCCCGGCACCATCTCCTCGCACCGCCGATCTCCCTGCGGGCCAGTACCGGGCCCGCCGGGACCGGTACCGCACCCTGACCGCACCCGCGTAGTCCTCCTCGACTCAGTTCAGTCCACTTCACTTCACCGGACGTTCGAAGCGCTCAAGAGCGCCGTTCGCCGTGCCCTTCCTCCCTCACCACCCCATGCCCTCACCACCCCGTGCCCTCGGCACCCGCATGCCCGAAGCAAAGGAACCCTCGCCATGAACAGTTCCTCCAGACAGCGCCGTCTGACCGCCGCGGCCCTCACCGTCCTGGCCGTCGCCGCGAGCGCCACCGCCTGCGGTTCCGGCTCGGGCGGCACCGGCTCGAACGCGGCGGACAGCGGCACGTACACCGTCTGGGACCCGTACCCGCAGTTCGACAAGAGCTCGGCCTGGGCGAAGCTGCTGGACGCCTGTGGCACCGAGGCCGGTGTCAAGATCAAGCGGACCGCCTTCGACACCAGCGACCTGTCCAACAAGGCGCTCCTTGCCGCGCAGCAGGACAACTCCGCGGACGTCCTCATCGTCGACAACCCGGTGGTGTCGACGCTGGCCGAGGCGGGCGTGCTCACCACGACCGACGACAACAAGCTGGACACCTCGAAGGTGGACCCCAACCTGCTCGCGGCCGGCCAGTCGGACGGCAAGACCTACGGCACGCCGATCGGCGCCAACACCCTCGCCCTCTACTACAACAAGGAGGTGCTGAAGGAAGCCGGCGTGGAGATAGCGTCCGTCAAGGACTGGAAGTCGCTGACGGCGGCGCTGGAGAAGGTGAAGAAGGCCGGCAAGAAGGGCATCACGTTCTCCGCGACCGGCACCGAGGAGGGCAGCTTCCAGTTCCTGCCGTGGTTCTGGGGATCCGGCGCGAAGCTCACCGAACTCGACTCTCCCCAGGCCGTCTCCGCGCTGTCGCTGTGGAAGGACTGGCTCGACCAGGGCTACGCGCCCAACTCGGTCATCAACAACACCCAGACCACCAGCTGGCAGGAGTTCGCGAGCGGCGACTACGCCTTCGCCGAGAACGGCACCTGGCAGCTCGCGAACGCCGCCAAGGCGGGCTTCGACTACGGCGTCCTGCCCATCCCCGGCGCCGACGGAGGCAACGCCGCCGCTCCGACCGGCGGCGAGTTCGTCACCCTCCCCGCCCAGGGCGACACCGGCCGCTACGCCACCTCGCAGAAGCTGGTCACCTGTCTGACCAGCACCGAGAACCTCTACGACACCGACACCACCCTGTCCTACGTGGCCCCCACCGGTGAGGTCCAGGACAAGCAGGTCGCGGCGAACGCCGGGCTGAAGGCGTGGGTCGACGCGGTCAAGGCGGCCAAGGGACGCACCAGCGACGACCTGGGCACCGAGTACCCCAGGATCTCCGAGCAGATGTGGAAGGCCGTCCAGTCCGCCCTCAGCGGCTCGACCTCCCCGAAGGACGCGCTGACCGCCGCTCGGTCCGCAGTCAAGTGACCGTGTCCCAGGGCCCGTCGACGAGCCACACGACCAAAGCGCCACGCCGCGGGCAGTGGGCCGCCTGGGCCTTCCTCGCCCCGGTGACCCTCTACCTCGCCCTCTTCTACGCCTATCCGCTCTACCGCAACATCGACCTGAGCCTGCGCAACTACACCGTCCGTTCCTTCGTCCAGGGCGACGCCCCGTTCACGGGCGCGGACAACTACCGGACCGTCTTCGACGACCCGACGTTCGCCCCGGCCCTGCTGCACACCGTGGTGTTCACCGCCGTGTGCCTGCTCTTCCAGTACGTCATCGGGCTGGCCCTGGCCGTCTTCTTCAACCAGCACTTCCGGCTGTCGGTGACCCTGCGCGCACTGTTCCTGGTGCCCTGGCTGCTGCCGTTGATCGTGTCGGCCTCCACCTGGTCGTGGATGTTCAACAGCGAATCCGGTGTGGTGAACGCCCTGTCGGGCGCCGTCGGGGTCGACCAGGTCAACTGGCTGACCTCGCCGTCCTGGTCGCTGACCTCGGTGATCACCGCGAACATCTGGATCGGCGTCCCCTTCAACCTGGTCGTGCTCTACAGCGGCCTCCAGTCCGTCCCGGCCGGTCTGTACGAGGCCGCCGCCCTCGACGGGGCGGGTGCCTGGCGGCGGTTCTGGAGCATCACCTTCCCGCTGCTGCGCCCGGTGTCCGCGATCACCCTGCTGCTGGGCCTCGTCTACACGCTCAAGGTCTTCGACATCATCTGGATCATGACCAAGGGCGGCCCGGCGGACTCGTCCACGACCTTCGCCACCTGGTCCTACCAACTCGGCTTCGGCAACCTCGTGCCCGCCTTCGGTCCGGGTGCCGCCGTCGGCAACCTGCTCGTGGTCGCCGCCCTGGTCTTCGGCCTGGTGTACGTCCGGGTGCAGAGAAAGCAGGCCCTGTCATGAGCCGAAGCGGCAAACGGACGTGGGGCAAGACGGCCCTCGGTGTGCTGCTCACCGGGATCATGCTCTTCCCGGTCTACTGGATGCTGAACGTGTCCTTCACCCGCGACCAGGACATGCGCAAGAGCCCGCCCGACCTGTTCCCCGTCCACGGCACCCTCGCCGGCTACCGCACCGTCCTCGACGAGCAGTTGCCCTATCTCGGCACCAGCCTCGTCATCGGCCTGGGCACGGTCGTACTGACCGTGGCCCTGTCCGCCCCGGCCGGTTACGCCCTGGCCAAGCTGCGCCCCCGCGGCGGCGGTGTGCTCCACTTCGTCCTGCTGGCGGCCCAGATGATCCCCGGCATCATCATGGCGATGGGCTTCTACGCCATCTACCTCCAGTTCGGCCTGCTCCAGTCCGTCCCCGGCCTGATCGTCGCCGACTCCACCCTGGCCGTCCCCTTCGCGGTCCTGATCTTCACCGCGTTCATGTCCGGCATCCCCGGCGAACTGCTCCAGGCGGCGCGGACGGACGGCGCCGGACCGCTGCGTACCTTCTGGTCGATCGTCCTGCCGATGAGCCGGAACGCCGTCGTCACGGTGTCCCTGTTCGCGTTCCTGTGGTCCTGGTCCGACTTCGTCTTCGCCGGGACCCTGGTCAACGGCGGCGCCCATGAGCCGATCACCCTCGGCATCTACCACTACATCGGCAACAACAACCAGGAGTGGAACGCGATCATGGCCACCGCAGTCGTCGCCTCGCTGCCCGCCGCGATCATCCTGGTCCTCGCCCAGCGCTATGTCGCCGCCGGTGTGACCGCCGGCGCGGTCAAGGACTGACCGACCCCTCCGCCTCGCCACGCCCCACCGTCCGTTCTCCGGCGGACGGCCGGCCACCCCTGCCCGAGAAACGAGACGCCTCATGACCGCCGACCGACCCGGCCCGGCCTTCTCCGTCCACGACATCCCGTTCAGCGCGTACGGATCCTGGTTCGACATCTCCCCCGTGGTGGCGGAGCAGACCCATGCCGAGGACCTCCACCTGGTCTCGCACCAGAACGGTATGCACGCCGTGCTGCGCCTGGTGCCGCTCGACGCCGCTACGGGCGAGCGGGCCGAGACCCGTGTGACGGCGACGCCGGGCCTGCTGAGCTGGATCGGCGCGGCCGGCCGTATCGATCTCGCCTACGAGTCGCCGGACACCGTACGCCTGCACGGCACCGGCATGCCGATGCGAGTCGGCGCGGCGGCGCGGACACTGACCCCGTTCAGCGGCACCTACTTCTTCCGCGACGCGGCCGCCGACGCGTACGTGTTCACGTCGTACGAGACCGGACGCCGCTACCGCGTCACGGTGCTCTCCGGCACGGTGACCGGCGTGTTCGGCAGCCAGGCCCTCGGCGGCGCCGACCGCGGCCTCACCCTCGGCGGCGACGCGGACGGTGCCTGGGAGATCGCGGTCGAGGAGATCGACACCGCCCGCCCGCCCTACGCGGCGGCGGCCGTCTTCGGCAAGGTCGTCGAGGTCGCGCGGCACGCCTTCGCGGACTTCGTGGACACCGTGGCCCCCTGGCGGTCGTCCGCCACCCCGGCCGCCGAACTCGCCGCCTACGTCGTGTGGTCCGCGACCGTACGTCCCGCCGGGCTGGTCACCCGGTCCGCCGTCCTCATGTCCAAGCACTGGATGGACAAGGTGTGGAGCTGGGACCACTGCTTCAACGCCCTGGCCCTGGCCCCCGGCTGCCCCGAACTGGCCTGGGACCAGTTCCATCTGCCCTTCGACCACCAGGACGAGACCGGGGCGCTGCCCGACTCGGTCACCCACTCCGAGGTCCTGCGCAACTTCGTCAAACCGCCCATCCACGGCTGGGCGTTCAGCCATCTGCGCCGTCGCCTGGCCACACCGCCGGGCCGGGCGGAACTGGCCGAGAGCTACGACAGGCTGGAGCGCTGGACGGACTTCTGGCTCACCGCACGGCGCGCCCCCGGTGCCGCGCTGCCGCACTACCAGCACGGCAACGACAGCGGCTGGGACAACGCCACCACCTTCGACCCCGAACGCGTCGTCGTCACCGCGGACCTGGCCGCCTTCCTCGTCCTCCAGCTCCATGAACTCGCCGGTCTGGCAACGCGGTTGGGCAGACCGGAGGACGCCGACCGGTGGACGCGGGCCGCCGAGGACACCCAGGCGGCGATGCTCGACGAGCTCTGGACCGGCGACCGGTTCGTCGCCCGCGGCGTCGACAGCGGCGACACCTGGCACAGCGCCGGCCTCCTCGACCTGATGCCCATCGTGCTGGGCGAGCTGCTGCCGGACGAGATCAGCGGCGTGCTGGCCGCCCGCGTCGAGGCCCATCTGACCCCGTACGGACTGGCCACCGAACGGACCACCTCGCCGCACTACCTCTCCGACGGCTACTGGCGCGGCCCCATCTGGGCACCCGCCACGGTCCTCGTCGAGGACGGTCTGCGCCGCGCCGGACACCACCGGTCGGCGGACGAGATCAGCGCCCGCTTCCGCGGCCTGTGCGAGACCCACGGTTTCGCCGAGAACTTCGACGCCCTGACCGGAAGAGGCCTGCGCGACCGCGCCTACACCTGGACCGCCGCGAGCTACCTGCTGCTCGCCGAGGCACACGCGAGGCGCTGCGGGTCTTGACAGGGGGCCGGTAGCCGAGCTTCCCTAAGCGCGTTGCGCATCACGGTACAGTTTATTAATGCGCAACCCATGATGGCACGGCTCTGGTTCCTCTACATCGCGGAGTAGCGCTACCGATGACTCGCAAGCCACCTGCTGAAGACCCCGGCGACGCCCGGCTGCGGGTCGGCCCGCCGAAGGAGTACGCCGCCGGCCTTCCCGCGGTCACCTCCTCGCTGCGCCACGCCGGCGAACAGATGGGGGCCCGCCGCAGCCTGCTCACGCTGCTGCGGGTCAATCAGAAGGAGGGCTTCGACTGTCCGGGCTGCGCCTGGCCCGAGCCCGACCACCGGCACAAGGCGGAGTTCTGCGAGAACGGCGCCAAGGCCGTGGCCGAGGAGGCCACCGTACGAAGGGTCACCCCGGACTTCTTCGCCGAGCACTCCCTTGAGGATCTGCTCCCGCGCAGCGACTACTGGCTCGGGCAGCAGGGGCGTCTCACCCACCCCATGTACCGTCCGGCCGGTGCCGACCGCTACCGGCCGATCTCCTGGGACGACGCGTTCGCCGTGATCGCCCGGGAGCTGGGCGCCCTGGACCATCCGGACCAGGCCGCCTTCTACACCTCCGGGCGGGCGAGCAACGAGGCCGCGTTCCTCTACCAGCTCTTCGTCCGCGCCTTCGGCACCAACAACCTTCCCGACTGCTCCAACATGTGCCACGAGTCCAGCGGCTCGGCCCTGGTGGAGACCATCGGGATCGGCAAGGGCAGCGTCAGCCTGGAGGACCTCCACGAGGCCGACCTCATCCTCGTGGTCGGCCAGAACCCCGGCACCAACCACCCCCGGATGCTCTCCGCGCTGGAGACGGCCAAGCGGCGGGGGGCGCGTGTCATCGCGGTCAACCCGCTGCCCGAGGCGGGGCTGCTCCGGTTCAAGAACCCGCAGAAGCCCTCCGGGGTCATCGGCGGCGGCACCCGGCTGGCGGACCAGTTCCTGCAGATCAGGCTGGGCGGGGACCAGGCGCTGTTCCAGGCCTTCAACCGGATGCTGCTGGAGGCGGAGGACGAGGCTCCCGGAACCTGTCTGGACACCGCCTTCATCGAGCGGTACACCCATGGCTTCGAGGAGTTCGCCGAGCACGCCCGCAAGGCGTCGTGGGACGAGATCCTCCAGGCCACCGGACTGCCCGAGGGGGAGATCCGGGAAGCGTTCGGCCAGGTGCTGGGCGCCGAGAAGATCGTCGTCTGCTGGGCGATGGGACTCACCCAGCACAAGCACTCCGTGCCCACCATCCGGGACGTCGTCAACTTCCTTCTGCTGCGCGGCAACATCGGCCGCCCCGGCGCCGGTCTCTGCCCGGTGCGCGGTCACTCCAACGTGCAGGGCGACCGCACGATGGGCATCTACGAGAAGCCCGACGACGCGTTCCTGGACCGGCTCGGCGCCGAGTTCGCCTTCACACCGCCGCGCCACCACGGCCACGACGCCGTCGACAGCATCCGCGCCATGCGCGACGGCGACGTACGGGTCTTCGTCGCGCTGGGCGGCAACTTCGTCGCCGCGGCCCCCGACACCGAGCTGACCGAGCAGGCGTTGCGCAGGTGCCGGCTCACCGTGCAGATCTCGACCAAGCTCAACCGCTCGCACGTCATCGCCGGCGAGCAGGCCCTGATCCTCCCGTGCCTCGGCCGCACCGAGGCCGACCTGCGGCCGAGCGGGCCCCAACTGGTCACCGTGGAGGACTCCATGGGCATGGTGCACCTCTCGCGAGGGCGCCTCGCGCCCGCGTCCGAGCACCTGCTGAGCGAGCCCGCGATCATCTGCCGGACGGCACGGGCCACCCTCGGGGAGACGGGCCCCCGGGTGCCGTGGGAGGAGTTCGAGTCGGACTACGACCGGGTCCGCGACCGTATCGAACGCGTCATCCCCGGCTTCGAGGACTTCAACGCCCGCGTACGGCAGCCGGGCGGCTTCGCGCTGCTCCATCCGCCCCGCGACGAACGCCGGTTCACCACCGCCACCGGACTGGCCAACTTCACCGCCAACCCGCTGGAGAGCCCCAAGGTCCCGCCGGGCCGGCTGCTGCTGCAGACGCTGCGCTCCCACGACCAGTACAACACCACCGTCTACGGCCTGGACGACCGCTACCGCGGCATCCGCCAGGGCCGCCGGGTCCTCTTCCTGCACCCCGACGACCTGGTCGAGCACGGCCTCGCCGACGGGGACATGGTCGACATCGTCAGCGAGTACGAGGACGGCGTGGAGCGCCGGGCACCGGCCTTCCGGGTCGTGCCGTATCCGACGCCGAGGGGCTGCTGCGCCGCCTACTTCCCCGAGACCAACGTCCTCGTGCCGCTGGACTCCACGGCCGCCGTCAGCAACACACCGACGTCGAAGTCCGTCGTCGTCCGGCTGGAACAGGCCTGACCCCGGCCCGGGCAACTCCCCCTGCACGCCCCCTTGACAGCCCTTACCGGGCTCCACATGGTTGTTGCTCATGGTGAAGGGGAGTGCATTATCCGCAACCGCGTTGAAGTCGCCGACGAGTTCCCCACCTGCGGAAAGGACAAGCGTGTGAACCAAACCCGCGAAAGGAACGGGAGTCGAAGTCATCCCGTCGGGACCGATCGGTCCGAAGGCCCGGCGGCCCGCGTCGGTCCCCGGACCGACCTCGTCGTCTTCGGCGTCGCCGCGGCCCTCACCCTCGCCTTCGTCGTGTGGGGGGCGACGGCGACCGACACGCTGGAGAGCGTGTCCGGCAAGCTCCTTGACGGGACGATCCGCAACGGCGGCTGGGCGTTCGTCCTCGCCGCCTCGGGCTTCGTGGTCTTCGCCCTGTGGCTGGCGATGAGCCGTTACGGGCGGATCACCCTGGGCGAGGAGGGCGAGCAGCCCGAGTTCCGTACCGTCTCATGGATCGCGATGATGTTCAGCGCGGGCATGGGCATCGGCCTGATGTTCTACGGCGTGAGCGAACCGCTGTCGCACTTCGTCACGCCGCCGCCGGGCACCGACCCGGCCGACGCCAACGAGGCCATGGAGACCGCCATGGCCACCACCCTCTTCCACTGGACGCTCCACCCGTGGGCGATGTACGCGGTGGTGGGTCTGGCCATCGCCTACAGCACCTTCCGGCGCGGACGCCGGCAGCTGATCAGTGCCGTGTTCACCCCGCTGATCGGTGAGAAACGGGCGAACGGCTGGGGCGGCCGGGTCATCGACATCCTCGCCATCTTCGCCACCCTCTTCGGCTCCGCCGCCTCCCTGGGGCTCGGCGCCCTGCAGATCGGCAGCGGCTTCACCGGGCTTGGCTGGATGGGATCCGTCGGCACCGGTCTGCTGGTCGCCGTGATCGCGGTGCTGACCGTGGCGTTCGTCGCCTCGGCGGTGTCCGGCATCGCCAAGGGCATCCAGTGGCTGTCCAACATCAACATGGTGCTGGCGGTGAGCCTGGCGGTCTTCGTGTTCCTCGTCGGGCCGAGCATCTTCATCCTCGACCTGCTGCCCACCTCCATCGGTGCCTTCCTCGGTGACCTGACCCAGATGGCCGGACGCACCGAGGCGTCCAGCGGTGAGGGCGTCGGCGACTGGCTGGCCGGCTGGACGGTCTTCTACTGGGCCTGGTGGATCTCCTGGACGCCCTTCGTCGGCATGTTCATCGCGCGCATCAGCCGGGGCCGGACCATCCGGCAGTTCGTGGGCGGCGTCATCCTGGTCCCCAGCAGCGTGAGCCTGCTGTGGTTCGCGATCTTCGGCGGCTCGGCGATGCACCTGCAGGACGAGAAGCGTCTCAGTGACGCCGCCACCGCCCAGGGGCAGCTCTTCGACGTGCTCCAGCAGTACCCGATCGCCACGGTGACCAGCGTCGTCGTGATGATCCTCGTCGGGATCTTCTTCGTCTCCGGCGCCGACGCCGCCTCGATCGTGATGGGCACGCTCTCGCAGCGCGGATCCCTCGAACCGACCCGGGGCGTCGTGGTGTTCTGGGGCGTGCTGACCGGCGCGGTCGCCGCGATCATGCTGCTCATCGGCGGCGGCAAGGGCGATGCGCTCACCGGCCTGCAGAACCTCACCATTCTCGCCGCCGCCCCCTTCACCCTGGTGATGGTCGGCCTGTGCATCGCGCTCACCCGCGATCTGAGCCAGGACCCGCTCATCATCCGCGGCCGCAAGGGCAAGGAGGCCATCGAGACGGCCGTCATCGCCGGGCACGAGATGTACGACGGCGACTTCGAACTCCGCATCGGCCCCGCCGCGTGCACCGACGATGTGGAGCCCCCGCAGTCCCCGTCCCGGCAGTCCCCGTCCCCGCAGTCCTCGCAGTCACCATCCCCGTCCGCTCGCTGAGAACGGCAGGACCCGCGCCCGGCGGGCCCGTGGCATCGCCCTGTGCGGCCACGGCCCCGCCGGGCGTTTCGCGCTGCCACGCCGCCGGTCTCGCCCCGACCGGGACCGCCCCTGGGAACCCTCGTCGCGCTCCTTGACCCCTGGTCGGCGCTCAAGGATGCTGTGTTGCGACACATGAGATGTGTCCCGTAATAAGCAACATCTGATCAAAGTCTCGAACCAGCCGAGGAGTGGCCATGACGCACCAGGTCCGTGCTGTCGTCGCGCGGGGCAAGGGCGCCCCCGTCAGCCTGGAAACGATCATCGTGCCCGACCCGGGTCCGGGTGAGGCGCTGGTGAAGATCGAGGCCTGCGGGGTCTGCCACACCGATCTGCACTATCGCGAGGGCGGCATCAACGACGACTTCCCGTTCCTGCTGGGCCACGAGGCCGCGGGCATCGTGGAGTCGGTGGGTGAGGGCGTCACCGACGTCGCCCCCGGTGACTTCGTGATCCTCAACTGGCGTGCGGTGTGCGGTCAGTGCCGGGCCTGTCAGCGCGGTGAGTCGTGGTACTGCTTCAACACCCACAACGCCAAGCAGAAGATGACCTTGCTCGACGGCACCGAACTCTCGCCGGCGCTCGGCATCGGCGCGTTCGCGGAGAAGACGCTGGTCGCGGCCGGTCAGTGCACCAAGGTCGACCCGACCGCGTCGGCGGCGGCCGCCGGTCTGCTGGGCTGCGGCGTGATGGCGGGCATCGGCGCGGCCATCAACACCGGGAACGTCGGCCGCGGCGACTCGGTCGCCGTCATCGGCTGCGGCGGTGTCGGGGCCGCGGCGATCGCCGGGGCGAACCTGGCGGGCGCGGCGAAGGTCATCGCGGTCGACATCGACGACCGCAAACTGGACACGGCCAGGAAGCTGGGCGCGACCCACACCGTCAACTCCAAGGACGCCGACGCGGTCGAGGCGATCCGCGAGCTGACCGGTGGCTTCGGCGCCGACGTCGTCATCGAGGCCGTCGGCCGCCCGGAGACGTACCAGCAGGCCTTCTACGCCCGCGACCTCGCCGGCACGGTCGTCCTGGTCGGCGTGCCGACCCCGGAGATGAAGCTGGAGCTGCCGCTGCTGGACGTCTTCGGCCGGGGCGGCGCCCTGAAGTCCTCGTGGTACGGCGACTGCCTGCCGAGCCGCGACTTCCCGATGCTCATCGACCTCTACCTCCAGGGCCGCCTGGACCTGGACGCCTTCGTCACCGAGACCATCGCGCTGGACCAGGTCGAGAAGGCCTTCGAGCGGATGCACCACGGCGACGTGCTGCGCTCGGTGGTGGTCCTCTGATGGCCGCCCGCATCGAACACCTCGTCACCTCGGGGACCTTCTCGCTGGACGGCGGCACCTGGGAGGTCGACAACAACGTCTGGATCGTCGGCGACGACACCGAGGCGATCGTCATCGACGCCGCGCACGACGCCGACGCCATCGCCGCGGCCGTCGGCGGACGCACCCTGCGGGCCATCGTGTGCACCCACGCGCACAACGACCACATCGACGCCGCGCCCGAACTCGCCGAGCGCACCGGCGCCCCGGTCCTTCTCCACCCGGACGACCTGCCGCTGTGGAAGCAGACCCACCCCGACCGGGCCCCGGACGCCGAACTGACCGACGGCCAGGCCCTCTCGGTGGCCGGTGTCGAGCTGACCGTGCTGCACACACCCGGCCACGCCCCGGGCGCGGTCTGCCTGTACGCCCCGGCCCTGACGGCCCTCTTCAGCGGCGACACCCTGTTCGCGGGCGGACCCGGGGCGACAGGGCGGTCGTACAGCCATTTCCCGACCATCGTCGAGTCGATCCGGGACCGGCTGCTGACGCTGCCCGCAGACACCGTCGTGCACACCGGACACGGGGACACGACCACCGTCGCCGCCGAGGCCCCGCACCTCCAGGAGTGGCTCGACCGCGGCTTCTGACGCTCCCCCCGAGAGCTTCCCGGGGCGCCCGCGCCGCCTGTTTCCGCAGGTGGTTCGGGCGCTTCGGGCTGCCCGGAGGCAGGGGCGCGCGGTGTGTCCGAACGGGGCCTTTTGACGGCTTGACAACGCTTCTGAGCGGCCCCCAAACTGACGTTGCGCTTACCGCAATCCGTTTCGCTATACGCACCGAGGTGTCATGATGATTCCCGCGTGCCGTCTCTCGGACCTTCCGCGAGGCGAGGCCCACCGGCTCGACGTCGATCCGCCGGTTTCGGTGTTCCACACAGACGACGGCGAGCTCTTCGCCCTCGACGACACCTGCACCCACCAGGACGCGTCGCTCGCCGACGGCTGGCTGGAGGGTCGCGAGGTGGAATGCCCGCTGCATGCTTCCAAGTTCGACCTGAGGACCGGCGCGGTCGACGCCCCGCCGGCCAAGCTTCCGGTCCGGACGCACGAGGTCGTCGTCGAGGACGACATGATCTACGTCCGGCTGTCCACGGACGCGCCCAACCTGCCGCCCTGCATCGCAGCCCGGCTCGCCGGGGGTCCCGCGTGAGGTCGGTCGCCGTCGTCGGCGCCTCGCTGGCCGGTCTGTCGGCGGCGCGCTCACTGCGCAAGCAGGGCTACGACGGCCGGCTGGTCGTCATCGGGGACGAGCTCCACCGCCCGTACGACAGGCCCCCGCTGTCCAAGGAGTTCCTGGCCGGCACGCTCGGCGAGGCCGAACTCGCCCTGGAGGCCGACGACGAGGACCTCGGGGCCGAGTGGCTGCTCGGCGTCCGGGCCACCGGCCTCGACCACGCGAGGCGGGTGGTCCGGCTCGCCGACGGCGAGGTGCGGGCGGACGGCGTCGTCATCGCGACCGGCGCCGTGGCACGTACCCTCCCCGGCTCCGAAGGGCTCGCCGGAGTGCATACCCTGCGCACCCTGGACGACGCCCGTGCCCTACGGGACGAACTGGCCCGCGGTGGACGGCTGGTGGTGATCGGCGGAGGCTTCATCGGAGCCGAGGTCGCCTCCACCGCGTACGCGCTCGGGCTCGACGTGACCGTCGTGGAGGCGGCCCCGACCCCGCTCGCCGGACCACTCGGCGAGAGCATGGGCGCCATCGTCTCCGCCCTCCACGCCGACCACGGCGTACGGCTGGAGTGCGGTGTGGGCGTCAAGGGCCTGAGCGGGGAGACCCGCGTCGACGCCGTCCTGCTGGAGGACGGCCGGACCCTCCCCGCCGACATCGTCGTCGTCGGTGTGGGCGCCCGCCCGTGCGTCGAGTGGCTGGAAGGCTCCGGCATCGCCCTGGACGACGGCGTCAAGTGCGGCGCCGACGGCCGCACCAGCCTGGCCGGCGTGGTCGCGGTCGGCGACTGCGCCAACTGGTACGACCCGCGCGCGGGTCTCCACCGCCGTGTCGAGCACTGGACCGGGGCACGCGAGCGCCCCGACGCCGCGGTCGCCACCCTGCTGGCGGGCGGCGCGGTGGAACCGGGCCTACCCCGGCCGCCGTACTTCTGGTCAGACCAGTACGGCGTGAAGATCCAGTTCGCCGGTCATGCGGCCGGCGCGGACAGCGTCACCATCGAGGCGGGTGCCGCGGCCGACCGCGACGTCCTAGCCGTCTACCGGCGGGCCGGGAACCCGGTCGCCGTCCTGGGGATGAACCAGCCGCGGTTGTTCACGCGCTGGCGCAAGCAGCTCGCCGCATCCGCATCCTGACGCCGCCCGCATCCCGGCGGCGCCCGCATCTTGACACCGCCCCAGCGGCATCCCATGCTGCGGTTGCATATCGCACGCAGCGTTGCTCCATACACAACGCCGTCCGGAGTCGCTCTTCCCGGCGCGTGAATGCCCTCTCCACGACGTTCTCCCGAGGAGTGCACCGTGACCTCGACCAGCCTGCCGGACAGTCTGATCGCCACTCTCCCCGGCTCCTCCTACACGGACCCGGGGATCTTCGCCCAGGAGCAGGAGCGCATATTCGAGACCATGTGGTTCTGCGTCGCCCGCGCCTCCGAGCTGGCGAAGCCCGGTGCCTTCCGCACCGTCGACGTGGGCCGCGAGAGCATCCTCGTCACCCGGGCCCGGGACAACTCCGTCCGCGCGTACTTCAATGTGTGCCGGCATCGCGGCGCCAAGCTGTGCACGGAGGAGACCGGTGAGGTCAAGCGGGCCTTCCAGTGCCCGTACCACGCCTGGACCTACGGCCTCGACGGCAAGCTGGTCGCCGCCCCCAACCTCACCAAGATGCCCGACGTGGGCCGTACCGAATACGGCCTGGTGAGCGTGGCCGTGCGGGAATGGCTCGGCTATGTCTGGGTCTGCCTCGCGGAGCACCCGCCCTCCTTCGAGGAGCAGGTCATGGGCGAGATCGTCGACCGCCTCGGCGACGTCGAGTCGATCGAGCGCTACGGCATCGAGGATCTCTCCGTCGGCAAGCGGATCGTCTACGACGTGCGGGCCAACTGGAAGCTCATCATCGAGAACTTCATGGAGTGCTACCACTGCGCCACCATCCATCCCGAACTCACCGAGGTGCTGCCGGAGTTCGCGGACGGCTACGCGGCTCAGTACTACGTCGGTCACGGCGCCGAGTTCGGTGAGGAGGTCGAGGGGTTCACGGTGGACGGCTCCGAGGGGCTGGACCGTATACCGGGGGTGGCGGAGGACCAGGACCGCCGCTACTACGCGATCACCGTCCGGCCGCAGGTCTTCATCAACCTCGTGCCCGACCATGTGATCTTCCACCGGATGTACCCGGTGTCCGTGGACCGCACGATCGTCGAATGCGACTGGCTCTATCTCCCGCACGTCGTCGAGAGCGGCAAGGACGTCAGCCGGTCCGTGGAACTCTTCCACCGCGTCAACCAGCAGGACTTCGACGCCTGTGAACGCACGCAGCCCGGAATGAGCTCCCGTATGTACGCCAAGGGAGGCGTGCTGGTGCCGAGCGAGCACCACATCGGCGCGTTCCACGACTGGGTGAACGAGCGCCTGGGCACCCCTCAGGCGTGACTCAGCCCAGGTAGCCCATCCGGTGGCTGATCTCCTGGGCGCCCTTGAGCAGCACCGGGGAGAGCTCGTGCAGGCGCTCCTCGGTCAGGCGGTACCCGGGCCCGGAGGCGCTGAGTGCCGCGATGACCTCGCCGTCCCGGTTGCGCACCGGGGCGGCCATCGCGTGCAGACCCACCTCCAGCTCCTCCAGGGTGAAGGAGTAGCCCCGCTCCCGTGCCTCGGCGAGGTTCTTCTCCAGCTTGGTCTTCGCGGTGATGGTGCGCGGGGTGACCTTCTTCATGCCGGCCTCGGACAGCAGCGTGGTGCGCTCCTTGGAGGGCATGTACGCCAGCAGGATCTTGCCGCTGGAGGTGGCGTGCAGGGGGGTCAGCTGGCCGACCCAGTTGTGCGCGGTGATGGCACCCGGACCGCGCACCTGGTACAGGTTGATCGCGTAGTGCTCCTGCATGACCGCGATGTTGACGGTCTCGCCGAGTTCCTCGGCGAGCCGTTCGCAGACCGGACGGCCCTGCTGGGTGATGTCGATACGGCCCGTGACCGCGCCGGCCAGACGCACGATGCCGAAGCCGAGCCGGTACTTGCCGCGCTCCCCGGCCTGCTCCACCAGGCCGCGCGCCTCCAGGGCGCCGAGCAGGCGGAAGGCGGTGGACTTGTGGACATCGATCTCGCCCGCCACCTCGCTGACGCCTGCTTCGCCACGCTGAGCGAGGATCTCCAGGACGCTGATGGCGCGGTCCACGGACTGTACGCCGCCGGAGTGCGAATTCGACGCTTCTGAGTCAGGGCTGTAGTTGCTCACAGTGAAACTATACGCGTAGTAAACAACGCCCCTGCAAGTAACGCGTTCGAAATCACGAATCCCTAAGTTGCGTTGTTCGCAACCTGGTGCGTATAGCGCGACCGGTCTAGCATGCCTCGCATATCTACGGCGCGAGCGAGACGAGGCACCATGGCTCCTGTGCAGTACGACTTCGTCATCGTCGGCGGCGGTTCGGCCGGCAGTGCACTGGCGAACCGGCTCTCGGCGGACCCGGCCAACCGGGTGCTGGTCCTGGAGGCGGGACGGTCGGACTACCCGTGGGATGTCTTCATCCACATGCCCGCGGCGCTGACCTACCCCATCGGCAGCCGGTTCTACGACTGGAAGTACGAGTCCGAGCCCGAGCCCCACATGGGCGGTCGGCGCGTCTACCACGCCCGCGGCAAGGTGCTCGGCGGCTCCAGCAGCATCAACGGCATGATCTTCCAGCGCGGCAACCCCATGGACTACGAGCGCTGGGCGGCCGACCCGGGCATGGAGACCTGGGACTACGCCCACTGTCTGCCGTACTTCCGGCGCATGGAGAACTGTCTGGCGGCCGACCCGGACGACGAGTTCCGCGGCCATGACGGCCCCCTCGTGCTGGAACGCGGTCCGGCGACCAATCCACTCTTCGGCGCCTTCCTCAAGGCCACCGAGGAGGCGGGTTACGCACCCACCGACGACGTCAACGGCTACCGGCAGGAAGGCTTCGCCCAGTTCGACCGCAACGTCCACCGCGGCCGCCGGCTGTCGGCCTCGAAGGCGTACCTCAAGCCCGCGATGAAGCGCCCGAACCTCACCGTGAAGACCCGTGCCCTCGTCACCCGCGTCCTCTTCGAGGGCAAGCGCGCCGTCGGCGTCGAGTTCCAGCGCGGCAGAGGCGCCCTCCAGCAGGTCCGCGCCAGGGAAGTCATCCTCTGCGGCGGCGCCATCAACTCACCGCAGCTGCTTCAGCTCTCGGGCGTCGGCAACGCCGGGGAACTGCGCGCGCTCGGCATCGACGTCGTGCACGACCTCCCCGGCGTCGGCGAGAACATGCAGGACCACCTGGAGGTGTACATCCAGTACGCCTGCAAGCAGCCCGTCTCCATGCAGCCGTACCTGGCGAAGTGGCGGGCCCCCTTCATCGGCCTCCAGTGGCTGTTCAGGAAGGGTCCGGCCGCGACCAACCACTTCGAGGCCGGCGGCTTCGCCCGCAGCAACGACGACGTCGACTACCCCAACCTGATGTTCCACTTCCTGCCCATCGCGGTCCGCTACGACGGGTCCGTCCCGGCCGGCGGCCACGGCTACCAGGTGCACGTGGGGCCCATGTACTCCGATGCCATCGGCTCGGTGAAGATCAAGAGCAAGGACCCGCGCGAGCACCCCGCGCTGCGCTTCAACTACCTCTCCACCGAGCAGGACCGCCGTGAGTGGGTCGAGGCCATCCGTGTCGCGCGCAAGCTCCTCAACCAGCCCGCGCTCGCCGCCTACAACAACGGTGAGGTCTCGCCCGGCCCGTCCGTGGAGACGGACGAGGAGATCCTCGACTGGGTCGCCAAGGACGGCGAGACCGCACTGCACCCGTCCTGCACCTGCAAGATGGGCACCGACGAGATGGCGGTCGTCGACCCCGGCAGCATGCGGGTGCACGGCGTGGAGGGCCTGCGGGTGGTGGACGCGTCGGTGATGCCCTACGTCACCAACGGCAACATCTATGCTCCCGTGATGATGATCGCCGAAAAGGCCGCCGACCTGATCCTCGGCAAGGAACCGCAGGCCCCGTCGAAGGCCGCGTACTACCGGCACCGTGACGCCCAGAAGCAGGCGGAGTAGGGGTTGGCCGCCACAGGACTCAGGGCACTGCTGAACAGCGTCCGCTACGAGGTGCTGCCCGCGAAGGCGACCGAGGACAAGGTCCTCGCCCATGTCCCGCACGACGTCGTCGTCACCGTGACGGCGTCGCCGGTCAAGGGCCTGGAACCGACCCTCGGCCTCACCGAACGGCTCGCGGCACACGGCTACCGGGTCGTCCCGCATGTGCCGGCCCGGCTGCTGCGGGACGACCTGCATCTGAAGGAGGTCACGGACCGGCTCGGCGAGGCGGGCGTGGACGACGTCTTCGTCCCGGCCGGCGACTCCGACCCGCCGGCCGGGGTCTACGACGGCGCCCTGCCGGTGCTGCGCAGGCTCGACGAGCTGGGCGGCCCCTTCGCCCACGTCGGCGTCACCGGCTACCCCGAGAGCCATCCCCTCATCCACGACGACGTCACCATCCAGGCGATGTGGGACAAGCGCGAGCACGCCACGTACATCGTGAGCAACCTGTGCTTCGACCCGCGGGTGCTGGGGGAGTGGGTCGCTCGTATACGGCGCCGGGGCGTCACCCTGCCGGTCCAGGTGGGTGTCGCGGGCCCCGTGCAGCGGGCGAAGCTGCTGGCCATGGCCACGAAGATAGGCGTGGGGGAGTCGACGCGCTTCCTGACGAAACACGCCTCGTGGTTCGTGCGTTTCGCGGCCCCCGGCGGCTACGCCCCCGAGCGGCTGCTGACCCGCGCACAGGAGGCACTCACCGCACCCTCGGCGGGCGTGGCCGGTCTGCACCTGTTCACGTTCAACCAGATCGCCGAGACGGAGCGGTGGCGCCGCGCCCTGCTGGACCGGCTGGGCGGCTGACCGCACGGGGCCGTATACGACAAGGGCGGGACCGGAACCCGGTCCCGCCCTTGTCGGTGCGGCTCAGCGGAAGACGACCGTGCGGTTGCCGTCCACCATGACGCGGCTCTCGCTGTGCCACTTCACCGCGTGCGCGAGCACCTGCGCCTCCACGTCCCGCCCGACCGTGACCAGGTCGCCGGGGTCGAGCGAGTGGTCCACGCGGACCACGTCCTGCTCGATGATCTGCCCCTCGTCCAGGTCGGACGTGACGTAGTGCGCCGTCGCGCCGACCAGCTTCACCCCGCGCTGGTAGGCCTGGTCGTAGGGCCGGGCGCCCTTGAAGCTCGGGAGGAAGGAGTGGTGGATGTTGATGGCGCGGCCCTCCAGCTCCTTGCACAGGTCGTCGGAGAGGATCTGCATGTAGCGGGCCAGCACCACCAGGTCGATGTCCAGATCGCGCATCAGCTCCAGCAGCCGTGCCTCGGCCTCGGGCTTGGTGTCCTTGGTCACCGGGACATGGTGGAAGGGGATGCCGTACGTCTCGGCGAGCCCCTCGAAGTCCCGGTGGTTGGAGACGATCGCCGGGATCTCGATGTTCAGGGCGCCGGTGCGCCGGCGGAACAGCAGGTCGTTCAGGCAGTGGCCGAACTTCGACACCATGATCAGCGTCCGGGTGGGCGTGGCCGCCTCCGTCAGGGCCCAGGAGATGCCGTGGGCCTCGGCCACGGGGCCGAACCGGTAGCGCAGGGTCTCCAGCCGGACCTCCGGATCGGCGACGTCGAAGTGGACCCGCATGAAGAAGCGGTTCTTGAGTCGGTCGTCGAACTGCTGGCTTTCCAGGATGTTGCCGGAGTTCCTGACGAGAAAGCCGCTCACGGCGTGGACCAGCCCGGCGCTGTCCGGACAGGAGAGGGTCAGGACGTACTCACGGCCAGGTTGTGGGCGAGGGGACATGTGCGGCCTCCGTCGGTGCGTATTGCACAACATGGTGAGCGATACGCAACATGGTCGGCCCGGCGTCGCCCGTGGTCAAGGGTGGGTGGGTAATCGGCCGCATGGCGAAATCGTCATCTGCCAACCCCTTGACGCCCGTCTGCCCATTCGCCACTGTGTTCCACCACAAGCAATCGGGTGCACGATGCGCAACGAATTCCATGGAAAGGCTCGGCGCGTGGCAGACCTGTACGTGGATGGCGAATGGCGGGATCCCGTCGCCGGCGGGCACCGGGACATCCGATGTCCCGCTGACGGCACGCTCACGGCGACCGTATCGGAAGGGACGCGCCCCGACACCGAGGCCGCGATCGCGGCGGCCCGCCGGGCCTTCGACGCGGGGCACTGGCCGAACACCCCCGAGCGGGAGCGCGGCGCGCTGCTGCTGCGCACCGCCGACATCATGGAACGCGACGCCAAGGCGTTCGCCCGTGCCGAGTCCCTGGACACCGGCAAGCGGCTGGTGGAGAGCGAGTACGACATCGCCGATGTCGTGGCTTGTTTCCGCTACTACGGCGGCCTCGCGGGCACCGACGCCGGCCGCGTGATCGACACCGGCCGCGACGACGCCGTGAGCCGGGTCGTGTACGAGCCGGTCGGTGTCTGCGGGCTCATCACCCCCTGGAACTACCCGCTGCTGCAAGCCAGTTGGAAGGTCGCCCCGGCGCTCCTCGCCGGCAACACGATCGTCCTCAAGCCCAGCGAGCTCACCCCCTCCAGCTCGATCCTGCTGATGAAGGCGCTGGAGGAGGCGGGGCTCCCGCCCGGCGTCGCCAACCTGGTCCTGGGCACCGGGCCCGAGGTCGGCGCACCGCTCTCCGAGGACCCGGCCGTCGACATGGTCTCCTTCACCGGCGGCCTGGAGACCGGCAAGCGGATCATGGCCACCGCCGCCGCGACCGTGAAGAAGGTCGCGCTGGAGCTCGGCGGCAAGAACCCCAACGTCGTCTTCGCCGACGCCGACTTCGAGGCCGCCGTCGACTTCGCCCTGACCGCCGTCTTCCTGCACTCAGGACAGGTCTGCTCGGCCGGCGCCCGGCTGATCGTCGAGGACTCCTTGCACGACCGCTTCGTGGACGAGGTCGTCCGCCGCGCCCGGCAGATCCGCCTCGGCGGCCCCTTCGACGCCGATGCCGAGACCGGCGCGCTGATCTCCGCCCAGCACCTGGCGAAGGTCGAGGCCTACGTCGCGGCGGGGCTGGACGAGGGCGCCGTACTGCGCTGCGGCGGGCAGCGGCCCGACGACCCCGCGCTCGCCGACGGCCACTACTACCCGCCGACCGTGCTCGACGAGTGCACACAGGCCATGCGCGTGGTGCACGAGGAGTCCTTCGGGCCCGTGCTCACCGTGGAGCGCTTCACCGACGAGGACGACGCCGTACGCATCGCCAACGACACCGAGTACGGACTCGCCGGAGCCGTCTGGACGCAGGACGGCGGCAAGGCCCAGCGGGTCGCCCGGCGGCTGCGGCACGGCACGGTGTGGATCAACGACTACCACCCCTATGTGCCGCAAGCGGAATGGGGTGGCTTCGGGCACTCGGGCGTGGGCCGGGAGCTGGGACCGACTGGTCTGAACGAGTACCGAGAGCCCAAACACATCTGGCAGAACATCCAACCCCGGCCGCAGCGCTGGTTCAGCGGCTGAACGCCGAAAGAAGGTCGAACGTGACCACACAGACCGAGGTGCCGCAGCGGCGCGGCACGCCCCAGGACTCGGGCTCCACCCCGGTCATCTCCGTGCGCAGGCTGTGGAAGGTGTTCGGGCCGAAGGCCGACCAGGTGCCGGACTCCGAGGAGCTGTGCGGGCTCACCCGCCGCGAGCTCATGGACCGCACCGGATGCACCGCCGCCGTACGCGATGTCCACTTCGACGTCTCGCCCGGCGAGGTCTTCGTCGTCATGGGCCTGTCCGGTTCCGGCAAGTCCACGCTGGTGCGATGTCTGACCCGGCTGATCGAACCGACCGCCGGTGAGATCGTCTTCGAGGGCGAGGACATCCGCCAGGCCGACGACAAGCGGTTGCGCGATCTGCGGCGCCGCAAGTTCTCCATGGTCTTCCAGCACTTCGGTCTGCTGCCCCACCGTCGCGTCGTCGACAACGTGGCGTTCGGGCTGGAGATCCGCGGCATGGGCCGCTCCGCGCGCGTCAAGCGGGCCCAGGAGGTCGTCGAGCTGGTCGGCCTCGCGGGCTACGAGAACTCCTACCCCGACCAGCTGTCCGGCGGTATGCAGCAGCGCGTCGGCCTCGCCCGTGCGCTGGCCGGCGACCCCGACGTGCTCTTCTTCGACGAGCCGTTCTCCGCGCTCGACCCGCTGATCCGCCGCGACATGCAGAACGAGGTCATCCGGCTGCACCACGAGGTCGGCAAGACCATGGTGTTCATCACCCACGACCTCTCCGAGGCCCTCAAGCTGGGCGACCGCATCCTGATCATGCGCGACGGCAAGATGGTCCAGTGCGGCACCGGCGACGAACTCGTGGGAGCCCCGGCGGACGACTACGTCCGCGAGTTCGTCAAGGACGTGCCCCGCGGCGATGTGCTCACCCTGCGCTGGATCATGCGGGCACCGGAGGACGGCGACGCCCTGGACGGTCCCGAGCTGGGCCCGGACGTCGTGGTGAAGGAGGCCACCCGGGCGGTGCTCGCCGCCGACAAGCCGGTCAAGGTCGTCGAGAACGGCAAGCTGCTCGGCATCGTCGGCGACGAGGAGATCCTCGCGGTGGTCGCCGGGCAGGAAGGCGGCGCGTGATGACCGTCGCCATCGAGAAACCCGAGAAGACCGGGACGGCCGAACCGGCCGCCCCCGCCAAGGAGGCGCGCAAGGTCAGCCGGTCCATGGTGGTCGGCGCCATCCTGGTCGTCTGGCTGGTGCTCTTCGCCGTACTGCGCGGAAAGCACACGCTCTCCCTGGCGGCGGCCGACCTCACCGATCTGCACCGGTGGATCAACGACCTCAACGACTCCATCGGGGCCAACCGCAACTCCAACCCGCTCTTCCTGTACTTCTTCAACGAGATCCGGCTGGTCATCGACAACCTGGTGACCTTCATCCAGCAGCTCGTCTCCCAGCCGTCCGGCGTCCGCCCGGTCCCGGAGATCGGCTGGCTGGGTGTCGTCGGAATCGCCGGGTACATCTCCTGGGCCGTGGGCAACTGGCGGGTCGCGCTGCTGGCCGTGGCCGGTTTCACCTTCATGGGCCTGCAGGGCCTGTGGCAGGAGAGCATGGACACCCTGGCGCTCACCGTCTCCGCCGTCTTCGTGGCACTGGTGTTCGCGATCCCGCTGGGTGTGTGGGCGGGGCTGTCCGACCGGTTCAACGGGTTCGTGACGCCCTTCCTGGACCTCATGCAGACCATGCCGACCTTCGTCTACCTGGCCCCGCTGACGCTGTTCTTCCAGATCGGCCCGGCCTCCGCCACGATCGCCACGCTGATCTACGCGGCGCCGCCGACGATCCGCATCACCGCGCACGCCATCCGCTCCGTGCCGGAGACGACGGTGGAGGCGGCGGACTCGCTGGGTGCCACGCGACGGCAGTCCCTCATGAAGGTCCTGCTGCCGATGTCCAAGCGGACCGTGGTGATGGGCGTCAACCAGACCATCATGGCCGCCCTGGCCATGGTGACCATCGCCGCCCTGATCGACGCGCCCGGCCTCGGCAAGACCGTCGTCCAGGCCCTGCAGACGCTCGATGTCGGCACGGCCTTCAACGCGGGCCTGGCCATCGTCGTCATGGCCATCGTGCTGGACCGGGTCACCACCGCGGCGAGCGCACGCGAGGAGGCCGCCCGCCTTTCGAAGAACCGCTTCATCACCTGGCGACGCCCGCTGCTGGCGGCCGGTGGGGCGGTCACGGCGGTTCTGGTCTATCTGTCCCACACCTATCAGTGGGCCGCGGAGTTCCCCGGCGAGGGGAGCACCGGCAGCACCATCAGGAGCACGGCGGACAGCGTGACCACCTGGGTGCAGGACAACCTCTCGGGCGTCACCAACGCCTTCCGGGACGCCATCACCAACAGTCTGCTCAACCCGTTCCAGGCGCTGCTCACGGACTCCCCGTGGTGGCTCGTCGGTGCGGCACTGATCGCGCTCGCCGTCGTCCTCGGCGGCTGGCGCGCCGGTGTCACCACGACTGTCTGCGTGGGTCTGCTGGTCGGCACCGGCGTCTGGTCGGACGCCATGACGACGCTGGCCTCGACGCTCGTCGCCACGGTGCTGGTGATGCTGCTCGGCATCGTCTTCGGGGTGTGGATGGGGCGCAGCATGATGGTCGACCGGCTGATCCGGCCCACTCTGGACGCGGCCCAGGTCATGCCGCCGTTCGTCTATCTGGTGCCGTTCCTCGCGCTGTTCGGCGCGACCCGGTTCACGGCGATCGTCGCGGCCATCGTCTACGCGGCCCCCGTCGCCATGAAGATCATCGCGGACGGGGTGCGGAACGTGCCCGCGACGACCGTGGAGGCGGCCACCTCCGCCGGGTGCAACACCTGGCAGATCATCACCAAGGTTCAGCTGCCGATGGCACGCGGCGCCCTGACTCTCGCGACCAACCAGGGCCTGATCTATGTGCTGTCGATGGTTGTGGTGGGCGGCCTCGTGGGAGCGGGCGCCCTCGGCTACGACGTCGTGGCCGGCTTCTCGCAGGGACAACTGTTCGGGAAGGGGCTCGCCGCAGGGCTCGCCATCGTCCTTCTCGGAGTCATGTTCGACCGGATCACTCAGGCAGCGGCGCGGCGTACCAGCGCGTAAGGAGCAACTGACCATGGCAAGGCAAGCAAGACACTGGAGAGTCGGCGCGGCCGGCATAGCGGTCCTCGGCCTCACCCTCACCGCCTGCGGCGGTGCGAAGGTCGGTGACAGCTCCTCGGACGCCGGCGGCTCGGGCGGCTCCGGCAAGTGCGGCACCTTCAACCTCGCGGTCAACCCGTGGGTGGGCTACGAGGCCAACGCGGCCGTCATCGCGTACGTCGCGGAGCAGGACCTCGGCTGCAAGGTCACCAAGAAGGACCTGAAGGAGGAGATCGCCTGGCAGGGCTTCGGGACGGGCGAGGTCGACGCCGTCGTGGAGAACTGGGGTCACGACGACCTGAAGAAGAAGTACATCACCGGCCAGAAGACCGCCGTCGACGCCGGTCCGACCGGCAACAAGGGCCTCATCGGCTGGTATGTGCCGCCGTGGCTGGCCAAGGCGCACCCGGAGATCACCGACTGGAACAACCTCGACAAGTACGCGGCCGAGTTCAAGACGTCCGAGTCCGGAGGCAAGGGCCAGCTCCTCGACGGCGACCCGTCGTTCGTCACCAACGACGAGGCGCTGGTGAAGAACCTGAAGCTGGACTACAAGGTGGTGTACGCGGGCAGTGAGACCGCGCTCATCCAGGCCTTCCGCAAGGCGGAGAAGGACAAGGAATGGGTGATCGGCTACTTCTACGAGCCGCAGTGGTTCATGTCCGAGGTGCCGCTCGTCAAGGTCAAGCTGCCCGAGTACAAGGACGGCTGTGACGCCGACACGGAGAAGGTCAACTGCGACTACCCCGTGTACGAGCTGGACAAGATCGTCAGCGCGAAGTTCGCCAAGTCGGGCAGCCCCGCCTATGACCTGGTGAAGAACTTCACCTGGACCAACGACGACCAGAACGCCGTGGCCAAGTACATCGCGGTGGACAAGATGACCCCCGAGGCCGCGGCCAAGAAGTGGGTCGAGGCCAACCGCGACAAGGTGGAGGCCTGGATCAAGTAGGCCCCTCGCCGATGCCCGGTGGACGGTGCGCGCGCCCCCCCACCCCCCCACCCCCCGCGCGCCGACCCCCCCCCGCGCCCACCGGGCCGGCCGGGCCCCCGTCTCACATCACACCCCGGGGGCCCCTTTCGGTTACGACGGGGAGGCCGCCGGTCCTGCTC
>NZ_JBHYJA010000048.1:0-14593 GCF_042740355.1 Streptomyces sp. NPDC059010 | reverse complement strand
GGGGGCGGTGTTACGGGCGCGCGCGGGCGCGGGGGGCGGCGCGCGGGCGGCGCCGCCCCCCCCGGCCCCACCGGGCATTCCTGTTTTTCCAGGCCGTTTTCCGACGTCACCGGACTCTTGACACCCACCTGCGCGACAGGCACATTGAGTTGCGCAACCTGAATCACGTTGCGTAGAAAGCAACTCAACCGGAGGTGCGGCGATGGCGGGACCCCGAGTGGTCATCATCGGAGCGGGAGTCGTCGGTGCGGCACTCGCGGACGAGATCTCCGCGCGCGGCTGGACCGAAGTGACCGTGGTCGACCAGGGCCCGCTCCCGGCCACCGGGGGCTCGACGTCGCACGCGCCCGGCCTGGTCTTCCAGACGAACTCCTCCAAGACCATGACCGAACTGGCCCGCTACACCGTCGAGAAGTTCTGCTCCCTCGACGTGGACGGCAAGCCCTGCTTCCTCCAGGTCGGCGGGCTGGAGGTGGCGACCACGCCGGAGCGCCTCACCGAACTGCACCGCCGCCACGGCTGGATCACCGCGTGGGGCATAGAGTCACGGCTCCTGACCGCCGACGAGTGCGTCGAACGGCACCCGCTGGTCGACCGGGACAAGGTCCTCGGCGGCCTCCTCGTGCCCACCGACGGTCTAGCGAAGGCCGTCCTCGCCGTCGAGGCGCAGATCCGCCGGGCCACCGAGCGCGGTGTGCGCTTCCTGGCCCGCCACGAGGTCCTCGACGTGCTGCGGGCCGACGGCGAGGTGACCGGCGTCCGCACCGACCAGGGCGATCTGGAAGCCGACATCGTCGTGTGCTGCGCCGGCATCTGGGGCCCGAAGATCGCCCGCATGGTCGGCATGAACCTGCCGCTGACCCCGCTCGCCCACCAGCTCGCCTGGACCGGCCCCGTCCCGGCCCTGGCCGGCCAGACCGAGGAGGCGGTCCGCCCGATCCTGCGCCACCAGGACGCCGACCTCTACTACCGCGACCGCTTCGACGGCATCGGCATCGGCTACTACGGCCACCGCCCGATGCCCATCACCGCCGACGAGATCCTCTCCGTGGACGAGGCCGCCGAGATGCCCTCCGTCCTGAAGTTCACCGAGGAGGACTTCGAGCCGGCCTGGGCCGAGACCCAGTCCCTGCTCCCCGCGACGCAGGAGGCCAAGGTCGAGGAGGGCATCAACGGCCTGTTCTCCTTCACCACCGACAACTTCCCGCTCCTGGGCGAGTCCACGGACGTCAAGGGCTTCTGGGTCGCCGAAGCGGTGTGGGTCACCCACTCCGCGGGCGTCGGCCGGGCCATGGCCGAGTGGCTGGTCGACGGGCACTGCTCGTCCTTCGACCTGCACGAGTGCGACGTCAACCGCTTCGAGCCGCACCAGCTGTCCCCGGAGTACGTCCTGGCCCGCGACTGCCAGAACTTCGTCGAGGTCTACGACATCCTCCACCCGCTCCAGCCCTCCGGTGACCCGCGCCCGATCCGCACCAGCCCCTTCCACGTCCGCCAGCAGGAGCACGGCGCCTTCTTCCTGGAGGCCAACGGCTGGGAGCGCCCGCAGTGGTACGAGGCCAACGCCAAGCTGGTCGAAGGCCGCAGCATCCCCACCCCCAACGACTGGGCCGCGCAGTTCTGGTCGCCCATCGTCGGCGCGGAGGCCCAGGCCACCCGCGAGACCGTCGCGATGTACGACATGACGGCCCTCAAGCGCCTGGAGGTGAGCGGGCCCGGCTCCGCCGAGTTCTTGGAGCGGCTGTGCACCGGCAAGGTCGCCAAGTCCGTCGGCTCGGTCACGTACACCCTGCTCCTCGACCACGACGGCGGCATCCGCAGCGACATCACCGTCGCCCGCCTGGCCCGCGACCTCTTCCAGGTCGGCGCCAACGGCAACCTGGACCTCGACTGGTTCACCCGCCACCTCCCCGCCGACGGCACGGTCCAGGTCCGCGACATCACGCCGGGCACCTGCTGCATCGGCCTGTGGGGCCCGCTGGCCCGCAAGGTCCTGCAGCCCCTCACCGACGAGGACTTCTCGAACGACGGCCTGAAGTACTTCCGGGCCAAGCGCGCCTACATCGGCAGCGTCCCGGTGACGGCGATGCGGCTGTCCTACGTCGGTGAACTCGGCTGGGAGCTGTACACCACCGCCGACCAGGGCCTCAAACTCTGGGACACCCTCTGGCAGGCGGCCAGGCCCCTCGGCGGCGTCATCGCCGGCCGCGGCGCCTTCAACAGCCTCCGCCTGGAGAAGGGGTACCGCTCCTTCGGCACGGACATGACCTACGAGCACGACCCCTACGAGGCCGGCGTCGGCTTCGCCGTCAAGCTCGACAAGGGCGACTTCATCGGCAAGACGGCCCTGGAGCGCCGGAAGCAGGACGTCCGGCGGAAGCTGACCTGCCTCACCATCGACGACCCGCACTCGGTCGTCCTGGGCAAGGAGCCGGTGTACGACGGCGAGCGCGCCGTCGGCTACATCACCAGCGCCGCCTACGGCTACACCATCGGCAAGGGCATCGCCTACGCCTGGCTCCCGACGGAACTCACCGGCCCCGGCACCGCCCTGCAGATCGGCTACTTCGACCGGCGCATCGACGCGGTGGTGGCCGAGGAGCCCCTGTTCGACCCGACCATGTCCCGTCTCCGTGGCTGACCGAGGGAACCGATGACTGCGCAGACACTCGACGGCAAGGCGACCGCCGCCGAAATCCGCCGCGAACTCGCCGAACGCGTGGCCAAGTTGACCGCCATCACCGGCCGTCCACCGGGCCTCGGCACCGTCCTGGTCGGCGACGACCCCGGCAGCCGTGCCTACGTCGCGGGCAAACACCGCGACTGCGCCCAGGTGGGCATCGCGTCCATCCGCCGGGACCTGCCCGCCGACGCCTCGCAGCAGCAGGTCGAGGAGACGATCGACGAGCTGAACGCCGACCCGGGCTGCACCGGTTACATCGTCCAGCTCCCGCTGCCGCGCCCCCTGGACGCCAACGCCGTACTGGAACGCATGGACCCGGCCAAGGACGCCGACGGACTGCACCCCGTCAACCTCGGACGGCTCACCCTGGGCGTCGAGGCCCCGCTGCCCTGCACGCCCCGCGGCATCGTCGAACTGCTGCGGCGCCACGAGGTGCCCCTCGCGGGTGCCCGGGTGTGTGTGATCGGCCGGGGCATCACCGTCGGACGCCCGATCGGCCTCCTCCTCACCCGCCGCTCCGAGAACGCCACCGTGACCCTGTGCCACACCGGCACCAAGGGCCTCGCCTGGCATGTACGCGAGGCGGACATCGTCATCGCCGCCGCCGGCTCGCCCGGCCTCGTCACCAAGGACATGCTGCGCCCCGGCGCGGCGGTCCTGGACGTCGGCATCACCCGCACCGACCAGGGCCTGGTCGGCGACATCCACCCGGACGCCGCCCAGGTCGCCGGCTGGATCGCGCCGATGCCCGGCGGGGTGGGCCCCATGACCCGGGCGATGCTGCTGGCCAACGTCGTGGAGGCCGCCGAGAGGAACGCGAACGGAGACGTCCGATGAGCTCCCGCACCCCGCGCGCCCCCGGCGCCGACCTCCCCGACCACCCCGACTTCCTGTGGCGTACGCCCGATCCCAAGCGGTCGTACGACGTGGTGATCGTCGGCGGCGGCGGACACGGCCTCGCCACCGCCCACTACCTGGCGAAGAACCACGGCATCACCAACGTCGCCGTGCTGGAGAAGGGCTGGCTCGCGGGCGGCAACATGGCCCGCAACACCACGATCATCCGCTCCAACTACCTGTGGGACGAGAGCGCGGGCATCTACGAGCACGCGCTCAAGCTGTGGGAGGGCCTGGCGGAGGACCTGGACTACCCGATCCTCTTCTCCCAGCGCGGCGTGCTGAACCTCGCCCACAGCCTCCAGGACGTCCGCGACAGCGTGCGCCGCGTGGAGGCCAACCGCCTCAACGGCGTGGACGCGGAGTGGCTCGACGCGGACGGCGTCAAGGAAGTCTGCCCGATCGTCAACATCTCCCCGGACGTGCGCTACCCGGTCCTGGGCGCCACCTACCAGCCGCGCGCCGGCATCGCCAAGCACGACTACGTGGCCTGGGGCCTGGCCCGCTCGGCGGACGCCGCCGGCATCGACATCATCCAGAACTGCGAGGTCACCGGCCTGGACGTGGTCGGTGGCCGGGTGGTCGGAGTCCAGACGAACCTGGGCCCCATCGCGGCGGGCAAGGTGGCCCTCTGTTCCGCGGGCCACACCTCGGTCCTCGCCGCGATGGCGGGCATCGAACTCCCCGTCCAGAGCCACCCGTTGCAGGCCCTGGTCTCGGAACTCCTGGAACCGGTCCACCCCACGGTCGTGATGTCCAACGCGGTTCACGTGTACGTCAGCCAGGCCCACAAGGGCGAGCTGGTGATGGGCGCGGGCATCGACGCGTACAACTCCTACACCCAGCGCGGCGCCTTCCACATCATCGAAGAGCAGATGTCGGCGGCCCTGGAGCTCTTCCCGGTCTTCGCCCGCGCCCACGTCCTGCGCACCTGGGGCGGCATCGTCGACGTCAGCCCCGACGCCTCACCGATCATCGGGCTCAGCCCGGTCGACAACCTCTACCTCAACTGCGGCTGGGGAACGGGCGGCTTCAAGGCCACCCCGGGCGTCGGCTGGGTCTACGCCCACACCATCGCCAACGACACTCCCCATCCGTTGAACGCCCCCTTCTCGCTCGACCGTTTCACCACCGGCGCGCTCGTCGACGAGCACGGCGCGGCCGCGGTGGCCCACTAGGACCACTGGAAGCTCTGGGAGCCGATCCATGCTGCTCATCCCCTGCCCGTGGTGCGGGCCCCGCGACGAGGCCGAGTTCCACTACGGCGGTCAGGCCCACGTGCCGTACCCGGAGGACCCGGCATCCCTCACCGACAAGGAGTGGGCCCGCTACCTCTTCTTCCGCGACAACCCCAAGGGCCCCTTCGCCGAGCGCTGGACCCACGCGTCGGGTTGCCGCCGCTGGTTCAACGCGGTTCGGGACACCTCGACCAACGAGATCCTGACGGTGTACAGGACGGGCGAGGAACGCCCGGCACCTGTTGAGCCGAGGCCGGTTGTTTCAGCCCGTCCGGCGTTCGAGGACGAGGCCGTCCGGGCCGAAGCGGGGTCTGGGGGCGCAGCCCCCAGCGGGGTGGAAGGGGCGGAGCCCCTTCAGGATGGGACGGGTAGGGGCGGCGGGGGCGCAGAATCCCAGCCGTTCCGCCACCCCACCCGCGGCCGAATCGACCGCGACACCCCTCTCACGTTCACCTTCGACGGCACCGAATACCGGGGCCACCGAGGCGACACCCTCGCCTCCGCCCTCCTCGCCAACGGCGTCATCCAGGCCGGCACCAGCATCAAACTGGGCCGCCCCCGAGGAATCTTCTCGGCCGGCGTGGAAGAACCCAACGCGGTCGTCCAGATCGAGGAACCCTTCCCCGAGCCCATGCTCCCCGCGACGACCGTCGAGCTCCACGACGGCCTCGTCGCGAGCAGCCTCCCCGGCCAGGGCCGCCTCGCCACAGCCCCCGACCCCGCCCGCTACGACGCCGTACACGCCCACTGCGACCTGCTGATCGTCGGCGCGGGCCCGGCCGGCCTCGCCGCAGCGGCAGCGGCGGCCGGAACCGGCGCCCGAGTCATCCTCGCCGACGACCAGCCGGAACCGGGCGGCAGTCTCCTCGGCACGGGCGAACACCTCGACTGGGTACAAGAGGTCACCGCCCACCTGGCCACCGCCCCCGAGGTACGCGTCCTGCCCCGCACCACCGTCTTCGGCCACTACGACGACAACCACCTCCTCGCCGTGGAGCGCCGCACCAACCACCTCGGCACCGACGCCCCCGACAACACCTCCCGCGAACGCGTCTGGCGCATCCGCGCCCGCCGAGTCGTCCTCGCCACCGGCGCCCACGAACGCTCGCTCGCCTTCGCGGACAACGACCGCCCCGGCGTGATGCTGGCCTCATCGGCCCGCACCCACGTCAACCGCCACGGCGCCCTGCCGGGCCGCCACGCGGTCGTCTTCACGACCAACGACAGCGCGTACGCGGCGGCGCTGGACCTCGCCGCGGCCGGTCTGGACATCACGGCGATCGTCGACACCCGCCCCGAACCGGGGGAGTGGGCCGAGCGCGCGAGGGCGGCCGGCATCGAGGTGCTGTCCGGACACGCCGTCACGGGCACGGAGGGCGAGGCCCGCCTCACCGCCGTGACCGTGGCCCCGTACGGAGAGTCCGTGGGGCAGCGGCAGTTCGCCGCCGACCTGCTGCTGGTCTCCGGCGGCTGGAACCCGGTGGCGCACCTGTTCAGCCAGTCGGGCGGCAAGCTGCGGTACGACGAGACGCTGGGCTCCTTCGTCCCCGACACCTGCCGTCAGGCGGTCGAGGTCGCGGGCAGCGCGAGCGGCGTCCTCGACCCGGCCACCGTCCTGGCACAGGGCGCGGCCGCCGGTGCCCGGGCCGTGGCGGCCGAGGGCTACACGCCCGGCACGCCCCGCCTCCCACAGGTCGCCGCACAGCCACGGCACACGCCCCCCATGCACGTGCACGTCGTCCCGGGCGGCACCGACGACGCCCCCCGCTTCGTCGACCTCCAACGCGACGTCACCGTCGACGGCCTGGCCCGCGCGACCGGCGCCGGACTGCGCTCGGTCGAGCACACCAAGCGCTACACCACGGCCGGCACCGCCAACGACCAGGGCAAGACCTCCGGCGTCCTGGCCAGTGGCGTGGTCGCCGAACTCCTCGGCGTGGACATCTCGGCGCTCGGCACGACCACGTTCCGCCCGCCGTACACGCCGGTCTCCTTCGCCGCCCTCGCGGGCCGCGACCGGGGCGCGCTGAGCGACCCGGTCCGTACGACCGCCATCCACGAGTGGCATGTCGCGCACGGCGCCCTGTTCGAGAACGTCGGCCAGTGGAAGCGCCCCTGGTACTACCCCCAGGACGGCGAGGACATGGAGGCCGCCGTGCTGCGCGAGTGCCGGGCCACCCGCGAGAGCGTCGGTTTCATGGACGCCTCCACCCTCGGCAAGATCGACGTCCAGGGCCCGGACGCGGGCGTCTTCCTCGACCGGCTCTACACCAACATGATGAGCACCCTGAAGGTCGGCATGATCCGCTACGGCGTCATGTGCCGCCCGGACGGCATGGTCTTCGACGACGGCACGGTCATCCGCGTCGCCCAGGACCGCTACCTCGTCACCACGACGACGGGCAACGCCGCCGCCGTACTCGACTGGATGGAGGAGTGGCTGCAGACCGAGTGGCCCGAGCTGAAGGTCCACTGCACCTCCGTGACCGAACAGTGGGCCACGGTCGCCCTGGTCGGCCCGAGGTCCCGCGAGGTCATCGGCTCGCTCGCACCCCAACTGGCCGTCGCCAACGACGACTTCCCGTTCATGGCCTGGCGCGAGACGACCGTCGCCGGTATCGCGGCCCGGGTCTGCCGGATCAGCTTCTCCGGTGAACTCGCCTACGAGATCAACGTGTCACCGTGGCAGGGCCTCGCCCTGTGGGAGGCCGTGTACGAGGCCGGAGCCCCGTACGGCATCACCCCGTACGGCACCGAGACCATGCACGTCCTGCGCGCCGAGAAGGGCTACCCGATCATCGGCCAGGACACCGACGGCACCGTCACCCCCCAGGACCTCGGCATGAGCTGGGTGGTGTCGAAGAAGAAGCCGGACTTCATCGGCAAGCGGTCCCACGCCCGCGCGGACACCGCCCGCCCCGACCGCAAGCACCTGGTCGGCCTCCTCCCCGAGGACCCGGGCACCTTCCTCCCGGAGGGCACCCACCTGATCGCCGACGGTGTGCTGCCGGCCCCGCCGGTCCCCATGCTCGGCCATGTCACGTCCAGCTACCGCAGCGCGGCCCTGGGCAGGACCTTCGCACTCGCCCTGATCAAGGGCGGCCGGGACCGCATCGGCGAGCGGTTGTACGCACCCGTGGGCGACCGGCTGGTCCCGGTGACCGTCGCAAGCCCCGTCCTCTACGACCCCGAGGGAGCCCGCCGCGATGGCTGACACCCCCCTTGACACCACCATTGGCACCAGCCGTGTCACCCCGCTCCGCAGCCCCCTGTCGCATGTCGCCGACCGCCTGGCCGCAGCGACCCGCACCTCCGGGGGCGCCATCCGGCTGGCCGAACTGCCCTTCCTGGCCCAGCTCAACGTGCGCCTCGACGCCAAGGGACCGGCGGCGGAAGCCGTCGGGCTCGCACTGGACCTCCAGCTGCCCCTCCAGCCGAACACCGTCGTCCGCGCGGGGGAGCTGACCGCGCTGTGGCTCGGCCCGGACGAGTGGCTGCTGGTGGGACCGCCGGGCGGTGAGCGGGACCTGGAGAGCCGGGTCAGGGAGGCCGCGGGAGACGAGCCCGTCTCCGTCATCGACGTCTCCGCGCAGCGCACCACGCTCCTGGTCACCGGCCCCCACGCCCACGACCTGCTGGCCCACGGCTGCTCGCTGGACCTGCACCCGCGGGTCTTCGGCCCCGGACGCTGCGCCCAGACGACACTGGGCCGCACCCAGGTCGTCCTGGTCGCCCGGGACGAACCCAGGGCCGGATTCTGGGTCCTGGTCCGCTCGACGTTCGCCGGCTATCTGGCGGACTGGTTGCTCGACGCGGCGACGGAGTACATCTGAGCGGGCGCCCGCCGGGGCGTCGAAGCGGCGGCGTCGGCAGGGGCGCCGCCGCACCGAACGCCCCGTGGAGCTCCCGTCCGTGGCGCCTCAGCCCAGATGGCCCATCCGGCGACTGATCTCATCCGCCCCGCCGATCAGCAGGGGTGCCAGCTCGTGGATGCGTTCCTCCGTGAAGCGGTACGCGGGGCCGGAGGCGCTGAGCGCGGCGATGACCTCACCGTCGCGGGACCGGATCGGGGCCGCGACGGCGTGCAGTCCGATCTCCATCTCCTCCAGCGTCATCGCGTACCCGCGCTCCCGAGCCTCGGCGAGGTTCTTCTCCAGCTTCGTCCTCGCGGTCAGCGTGTGCGGCGTCAGCTTCTGCACCCCGGACGTCGCGAGGACGGCGGTGCGCTCCTCCTGGGACAGATGGGCCAGCAGGATCTTGCCGCTCGACGTGGCGTACACCGGGGTCAGTTGCCCGACCCAGTTGTGGGTGCCGACCGCGCCCGGGCCCCGTACCTGATAGAGGTTGACCGCGTAGTGCTCCTGCAGGACCGCGATGTTGACCGTCTCGCCGATCTCCTCGCTGAGCCGCTCGCACACCGGCCGGCCCTGCTGGGTGATGTCGAGGCGGCCGGTGACCGCGCCGGCCAGCCGCACGATGCCGAAGCCCAGCCGGTACTTGCCCCGCTCGGCCGTCTGCTCGACCAGACCGCGCGCCTCCAGTGCCCCGAGCAGACGGAACGCGGTCGACTTGTGGACGTCGATCTCGGCGGCCACCTCGCTCACGCCCGCCTCGCCTCGATGGGCGAGGATCTCCAGGACGCTGACGGCGCGGTCGACGGACTGCACTCCGTTCACCGCGGGACCAGTTGTTTCGCTCTCTGCGGTGTAGTTGCTCATAGCGCAACTATACGCACGGGCGTGGAAGGGTCCAGAGGGTCCGGCGAGAGCCGTCGGGCACGGCGGGAGGGGCCGGATCCGGCCGCCCGCCCGCATGGTCGCACGCACCGCCCGGTCGGCGGAAGGTCGCGGTGCGGTTCCCGTTCAAGTTCGCTCGGCCAACCCCTTGACAGTCCGTGTCCGCGAGGAGACAGTTTGGTCGGTCGTTGCTTATAACGAAGAGAGTTGCGTAATGCACAACTCTAGTGGCGGCTCGGCCTGGAGGAGCAAGCAGTCGACGGCTCCCCGCCATCCAGAACATCAGGCCGAAGATCCCGAAGATCGCGTTCGGCCGTCCCCTCGACGAGGAGAGCGACCGTGATACACGAGGTACGCGCTGTCGTCGCCCGCCAGAAGGGCGCGCCGGTCTCGGTGGAGACCATCCTGGTGCCGGATCCCGGCCCTGGTGAGGCGCTGGTGCGGGTACAGGCGTGCGGCGTCTGCCACACCGACCTGCACTACCGGGAGGGCGGGATCTCCGACGGGTTCCCGTTCCTGCTCGGTCATGAGGCGGCCGGTGTCGTCGAGTCGGTCGGCGAGGGCGTCACCGACGTCGCCCCCGGCGACTTCGTCGTCCTCAACTGGCATGCCGTGTGCGGCACTTGCCGGTCCTGTGGCAGGGGCAGGCCCTGGTACTGCTTCGCCACCCACAACGCCGCACAGCCGATGACCCTGGCCGACGGCACCCCGCTGTCCCCGGCCCTCGGCATCGGCGCCTTCGCGGAGAAGACCCTGGTCGCCGCCGGACAGTGCACCAAGGTCGACCCGACCGCCTCGCCCGCCGCGGCCGGGCTGCTCGGCTGCGGTGTGATGGCCGGGTTCGGTGCCGCCGTCCACACCGGCGGCGTCGGCCGTGGCGACTCGATCGCGGTGATCGGCTGCGGCGGCGTGGGCATGGCCGCGATCGCCGGAGCCAAGGTGGCCGGAGCGTCCCGCATCATCGCCGTGGACGTCGACGAGCGGAAACTGAAGTGGGCCGAGCAGTTCGGCGCCACCGACACCGTCGACTCCTCCCGGACCGACGCCGTCGAGGCGATCCGTGAACTCACCGGCGGCTTCGGCGCCGACGTCGTCGTGGACGCGGTGGGCCGCCCCGAGACCTTCAGACAGGCCTTCTACGCCCGCGACCTGGCCGGCACCGCCGTCCTGGTCGGCGTCCCCACCCCGGAGCTCACCCTCGGCCTGCCCCTGCTGGACGTCTTCGGCCGCGGCGGCGCCCTGAAGTCCTCCTGGTACGGCGACTGCCTGCCCTCCCGGGACTTCCCCGCCCTGATCGACCTCTACCTCCAGGGCCGCTTCGACCTGGGCGACTTCGTCAGCGAGACGATCGGCCTGGACGACGTGGAGAGCGCCTTCGCCAAGATGCACCACGGCGACGTCCTGCGCTCGGTGGTGCTGACCGCCGCCGAGCCGCTGTTCGACCCCGAGACGTCCCGCATCCGGCGCTGAGCCGGCGACGAGCGCCGACCGGACACCAGCCGGCCGAGATCCTCGCCGGCCTGGCCACCGTTGGCACCACCGACCACCCCATAGACCTGTCCGCCCCCCCGCCGCGTGCGCGTCCGACATTTCCGAAGGTGACCCGATGACCATCACGAACCTGCCGCCCAGCCTGATCCCCACGCTGTCCGGCGAGTACTACACCGACCCCGAGGTCTTCGCGCAGGAGCAGGAGCGGGTCTTCGAGACCATGTGGTTCTGCGTGGCCCGCGCCGCCGACCTGGCCAGGCCCGGCGCCTTCCGCACCTACCAGGTGGGCCGCGAGAGCGTGCTCGTCTCCCGCTCGCGGGACGGCTCGGTCAAGGCGTTCCTCAACATCTGCCGGCATCGCGGCGCCAAGCTGTGCCTTGAGGAGTCCGGCGAGGTCAAGCGGGCCTTCCAGTGCCCGTACCACGCCTGGACCTACGGCCTGGACGGCAAGCTGGTCGCCGCACCCAACCTGACGTCGATGCCGGACATCGACCGCAAGGAGTACGGCCTGATCAACGTCCATGTGCGCGAATGGCTCGGCTATGTGTGGGTGTGCCTCGCCGACGAGCCGCCCTCCTTCGAGGCCGAGGTGCTGGGCGCGATCGTCGAGCGGCTCGGCGACGTCGAGTCCATCGAGCGCTACGACATCGACAACCTCCAGGTGGGACGCCGTATCACCTACGACGTGCGGGCCAACTGGAAGCTCATCATCGAGAACTTCATGGAGTGCTACCACTGCGCCACCATCCATCCCGAACTCACCGAGGTGCTGCCGGAGTTCGCGGACGGCTACGCGGCCCAGTACTACGTCGGTCACGGCGCCGAGTTCGGCGAGGAGGTCCAGGGGTTCACAGTCGACGGCTCCGAAGGGCTGGACCGTATACCCGGGGTGGCGGAGGACCAGGACCGTCGCTACTACGCGATCACCGTCCGGCCGCAGGTCTTCATCAACCTCGTGCCCGACCATGTGATCTTCCACCGGATGTACCCGGTGTCCGTGGACCGCACGATCGTCGAATGCGACTGGCTCTATCTCCCGCACGTCGTCGAGAGCGGCAAGGACGTGGAGCGTTCCGTGGAGCTGTTCCACCGGGTCAACCAGCAGGACTTCGACGCCTGCGAGCGCACCCAGCCCGCGATGAGCTCGAAGGCGTACGCCAAGGGCGGCGTCCTGGTGCCCAGCGAGCACCACATCGGCGAGTTCCACACCTGGCTGCAGCACAAGCTGGCGGTACGGCCCGCGTAGCCGCGAGCGCGCCCGTTCTCCCGTCGGCGCCCGTTGCGGAATGTGCAACATCGAGCATCATCAGAAATTGATCTGTGTCGCCTCCCTTGACAACGCCCGCATCGCGCGGAAAGCATGTTGCGTATAGCGATTGTCGTTGTGTTATGTGAGACAACCCCTCGTCTGGAGCCGGGCATGAGGAGCATCACCGTCGTCGGAGCGTCGCTGGCAGGCCTGAGCACGGTCCGCGCGCTGCGCGCAGAGGGCTATGACGGCGAGATCGTCGTCGTCGGGGAGGAGCGCCACACTCCCTACGACCGGCCCCCGCTGTCCAAGGACTTCCTCAAGGGCGACATCGACGCCGAGGGGCTCGCGCTCGGCGACGCCGACGAGTACGAGGTCCTGGACGCGCAATGGCTGCTCGGCGAGCGCGCCGTGCGGCTCGACCCCGTCGCCCGCACCGTCACCCTGACCGGCGGACGGCATGTGCGCACCGACGGCGTCGTCATCGCGACCGGCGCCGGCGCCCGCACCCTCCCCGGCGCGGACGGCCTGGCGGGCGTCCACACCCTGCGCACCCTGGACGACGCCCAGGCCCTGCGCGCCGAACTGCTCGACGGGCTGCCCCGGGTCGTCGTCATCGGCGCCGGGTTCATCGGCGCCGAAGTGGCGTCCACCGCTCACCGGCTCGGACTGCACGTCACCGTCGTCGAGGCGCTCGACGTACCTCTGGAGCGCCAACTCGGCCGCGAGATGGGGCTGGTGGTCTCCTCGCTGCACAGTGATCACGGGGTTCGGCTGCTGTGCGGAACCGGCGTGGCGGAACTCGTCGGCGAGGGCCGGGTCACGGGCGTACGGCTGGCGGACGGACGTCTGCTGCCCGCCGACATCGTGGTGGTCGGGGTGGGCGTCCGGCCCCACACCGACTGGCTCGCCGGTTCCGGTGTGCAGGTGGAGGACGGCGTGGTGTGCGACTCCGGCTGCTCGACCGGCATCCCGGGCGTGGTCGCCGTAGGTGACGTCGCCCGCTGCCCCAACCCGTTCACCGGACGGCACGCCCGCATCGAGCACTGGAGCAACGCCACCGAGCAGGCGAAGACCGCCGCCCGCACCCTGCTGACCGGTGTGCCGGCCCAGGCTCCGCTCACCGCGCCGTACTTCTGGTCCGACCAGTACCAGGCCCGCATCCAGGTCGCCGGGTACGTCGCCCCCGGTGCCGAGCCCGAGGTCGTCGAGGGCGACATCGACAGCCGCACCTTCACGGCCGTCTACCGGCGCGAGGGCACCCCCGTCGCCGTGCTCTCCCTCAACCAGCCGAAGTTCTTCAACCGGCTCCGCCGCACCCTCGTCCCGGCCGCCGCGGCCGTCGTGTCATGAGCTCCCCGCCTCAACTCTCCCCGGCCTGCGCGCAGGAGACCGCCACGAGCATTCCGCGGCACCTGCGGTCCACCTGGGACCACGAGTGGCTGATCGTGGACGAGGGCGACGCCACGGTGGGCATCACCGCCTTCGCGGCGAAGGCCCTGGGCGACGTCGTCAACCTCCGCCTGCCCGAGGTCGGCACATGGGTCGAGGCGGGGGAGAGCTGCGGGCGCATCGAGTCCCGCACCGCCGTCAGCGGCCTGTACGCCCCCGCCTCCGGCCGGGTCCTGGAGGTCAACACCGCGCTGGCCGACGACCCCGGCGTCGTCAACGCCGCCCCCTACACCGGCGGCTGGCTGTTCAGGCTGCGGGTCGAGAACATCGCCGGCGCCCTGTCCGCCGATGCCTACGCCGCCCACTGCGCCCACACCCGAGGAGAGCGCCGATGACCCTGTTGAACCAGTCCCTGCACGAGCTGGACCCGGCCGTCGCGGCCGCGCTCGACGCCGAGCTGGAGCGTCAGCAGTCCACCCTGGAGATGATCGCCTCCGAGAATTTCGCGCCCGTCGCGGTGATGGAGGCGCAGGGCTCGGTCCTGACCAACAAGTACGCCGAGGGCTATCCGGGCCGCCGCTACTACGGCGGCTGTGAGCACGTGGACGTGGCCGAGCAGATCGCCATCGACCGGGTCAAGGAGCTGTTCGGCGCCGAGTACGCGAACGTCCAGCCCCACTCCGGGGCCTCCGCCAACCAGGCCGCGCTGTTCGCCCTGGCCCAGCCCGGCGACACCATCCTGGGGCTGGACCTGGCGCACGGCGGCCACCTCACCCACGGGATGCGGCTGAACTTCTCCGGCAAGCAGTTCAACGTGGTCCCCTACCACGTGGACGACTCCGGCCTGGTGGACATGGCCGAGGTGGAGCGGCTCGCCAAGGAGCACCGGCCGAAGGTGATCATCGCG
>NZ_JBHYJA010000047.1:75257-85627 GCF_042740355.1 Streptomyces sp. NPDC059010 | reverse complement strand
GCCCCCTGTTCTGTTTTTGCTCTTGCTCCAATCGCGCGCCACCTTGCCCCCCCACACACCCCGGGGGGGGGCCGCGCCCCCCCCGCCCCGCCCCCCCCCCCGCGTTTCACCCCACAGAGCACACCCGACACAATTCGAGGGAGCCGATGCCTGAGCACCGGGGCACCGGCCCCCTCAGCTCACCACCAGAGCGGCGTGAAGTTGACGGACGTGTTGTCGTTGCCCTGGTTGACGGCCGTGAACGCCGAGCCGTTGACCTGGGCAGTGTTGCTCTGGTTCGAGGCTCCGGAACCGGTCGCCTGCTGCTGGGTGGTGGACGAGGTGCCGTAGTTGTCGCCGCCGACCCCGCTCCCGAGGAGGCCCTGGGCGGCGTTCGTGACGGCCGCACTGGATCCGTTGTCCGCGATGGCGCCGTTGTCCGCCGTCGCGACGCCGGAGAAGAGGGCGACAGCGAGCGGAAGGGCGGAGACGGCGGCGATGACGCGGGCGGTACGGATGCTTGCCATGTTTGTTCCTCCAGAACACGTGCGCCCAGGCTCCCCGCCGGACGCACAGGTAGTGCATGAAGTACTGGTCATCCCAAGGCAGTTGGCCGACCGCCTCGGAGTCGTTCACGACGTCGCAAGATCAGAGTTGCCCACCGAATCCCCGGCGAACCACCCCGGAAGCCTCGATTCGCCCTCAAGCGTGATGACAAGTCGATAAACCCCTTTCGTCACTCCTCCCTCCCGGATCAGGGCAGTCCGGACAGCTCCATCCCAAGGCCCACAACGGGATAAGCGTTCCTGCACGCTTCCGGCCAATCTCTGCCCCCCGGCGAGTCACCCGGCAGGTCACACCCATTTCCCCTTTCTTTTTTCGAACACTCGTACGAACATGGAGGCATGGCCACCACCGACCGGCAGGCCACGACGCTGGCCCTCGCACACGCCCTGTCAGCCGCCGAGCGCGGACTGGCCGTCATCCCCCTGTCCCGGACGAAGCTCCCGGCCCTGCGCTCCCCGCACCGCGACGACCCCCGACCCGCGCCCTGCCACGGCGAGTGCGGTCGCTTCGGGCACGGGGTCTACGACGCCTCCAGCAACCCCGCCCGCATCCGCGAACTCTTCGCCGCCGCGCCCTGGGCGACGGGCTACGGCATCGCGTGCGGACTGCCTCCGCACCACCTCATCGGCATCGACCTCGACACGAAATCCGGTACGGACTCCTCCGCCGCCCTGCGCGAACTCGCGCTGCGCCACCTGTTCACGATCCCGCCCACGGTCGTCGTCCTGACCCCGAGCGGCGGCCGCCACCTCTGGCTGACCGGCCCGGCCGACGTCGTCGTCCCCAACTCGGCGGGCCGTCTCGCGCCCGGCATCGACATCCGGGGCGCCGGCGGTTACCTCGTCGGCCCCGGTTCCCGAACAGATCACGGCGTCTACAGCACCGCTCCCGGTACGGCCCACATCGCCCCCGCGCCCTGCCCGCGCGCCCTTCTGCGCCTCCTGCTCCCGCCGCCCCGCACCCACCACCCCACGCTCCCGTCGGCCGGCGGTCACGGTCAGGGACTCGTCCAGTTCGTGCTCGCCGCGCACGAGGGGCAACGCAACACCCGCCTGTTCTGGGCGGCCTGCCGCGCCTACGAGGACGGCATCGGCCCCGCCCTCGTCGCCCCCCTCGTGGAGGCGGCCCTCAACACCGGCCTCACCGAACGCGAGGCCCGCGCGACGATCGCGTCGGCCGCGCGGATGACGGGGCACCGGCCCTGACCGGCACCGGCGTCCGACAGGCCCTGAACCACCCGGGAGCTCGATGCACCACCGCCCCAGAGTGCCGACGATGTCGCTGACCCGCGTCATCCTCACGTCCGGCCGCTCGCTCGACCTGTCCGAACTGCGGTTCTCCTCGACGTACGGCGGAATGCTGGAGGGGCTGGAGGGCTACCCCTGCAAGCCGGTCAACGACATGAAGATCAAGGGCCTCGTCCGCACGGCCGAACAGGCCCGCCCGTCCACACCGGTGCACCTCGTCCCGCCGCCGCGCGAGTATCCCGACCAGTACGCGGGCGGCTTCGGCCCCGTCGAGGTGCTGCCGCCGGTGGCCTGCGTCGGGGCCTTCCACTCCACCGCCCTCGACCGCACCCACGACCCGGTCCTCTACCGCTCCACCCTGACGATCATCTGGTTCCAGCCGACTCCACGGGTGCCGTCCGGCTGCGATGCGGAGGAGGGGCTGCGGGAGGTGGCTTGGGAGGAGCTGGCGCGGGACTGCGAGCTCTGAAAACCGGCTTGCCCCGGAGGGGAGCCGTTGTGCCAGGGTCGGCCGATGAGCGTTTCCCGACGTGATCTGATGCGCTGGCAGTTCGATGTCACCTGGGCGTTGTTCGAGTACCACCTCGATCGGCTGCGGCCCGAGGACTTCCTGTGGGAGCCGGCGCGGCACTGCTGGACGGTGCGCCAGGCCGCCGACGGCACCTGGGTTCCGGACTGGGCGGAGACCGAGCCCGACCCCGTCCCCGTGCCGACCATCGCCTGGGTGAGCTGGCACATCGGCTGGTGGTGGAGCGTGGCCGCCGACCATCTGCGGGGCCGCCCGCCGCGCGAGCGGACCGACGTCACCTGGCCGGGCGACGGAAAGGCGACCGTCGCCTGGCTGCGTGACCTGCGCACCGACTGGCTGGCGGGACTGGACCGGCTCGACGACACGGACCTGGACGCCACGGCGCCGTTCCCTTGGCCGAACGACCCGCAGTACAGCGTGGCCCACATGATCGGCTGGGTGAACGCCGAGCTGATGAAGAACGCCGCGGAGATCGGGCAGTTGCGGCTGCTGCGGGTCCAGCAGCCCGGGCACTGAGCCGCGCGACAAGATGTCCAACCTGCCATATGGCGCCAAAATGGGCACTATCGGCATTACCTGCCGCTCTGCCGGATCGGAGACGCCATGAAGGACCTCAAGCTTGAGCAGAAGCGCTCGCTGTCCCGCCTTGAGGCGGCCGATCAGCTTGAGGCGCTCGCGGCCGCGCTGAGGCAGGGCGGGGAGGCCGAACTCGAACTCGACCCCTGGACGCTGAGCCTACGGATCCCCTCCGACCTCCGCACCGAACTTGAGGTCGAGGTCAGCGAGGGGGAGATCGAGCTGGAGATCGAGTTCAAGTGGCCGACCACAGCCGCGCGCGCGGCGTCAGCGCAGGGGGCGGCGGGGACGGCAGGGGCGACTGGGACAGCAAGGGCAACTGGGGCGGCGAAGGCCGGGGGCAGACGGAAGAGCGCGTCTTCGGGTTCCGGACGCACAGGCACCAGCACGAGCACCGGCACCAGCACTGCCACCGCCAAGGCCACCGGCAGAAGCAGAACCACGAAGCGGACGGCCGCGAAGAAATCCTGAGCCGCGGCCACGAGCAAGGGGTGCCCCGATTTCAGGACACCCCTTCTGAACAGCGCGTTCACTGCGCCGTGGCGGTGGGTGTGGGATTTGAACCCACGGTGACATCGCTGCCACGACGGTTTTCAAGACCGTTCCCTTAGGCCGCTCGGGCAACCCACCTCGCCCCGGCCCACCAGGGGCGGAGCGGGTACAGCGTACCGGCCGAACGCGGGGTGCGGGGTTCGTGGGTCGGCTGGGGGGGCTCAAGAGCCGTTGGCCAGGCGAATGCCGTTGACCGCGGTGTCGAAGGCCGGGCGGTACTCGTGCCATTGGGCGTCCGGGGCGGAGAGGTAGATCACGTACTGGGTGCCGTCGGTGCTGGCGAAGGCCAGTTCTGCGCCGCGGTACTTGCGTGCCCTGCCCTCGAAGGTGAACTCCCAGTACCCGGCGGGGCGTCCTCGGAAGGTCGTTTCGGCCATCCGCACCCGTTCGTAGCCGACGTTGTCGCGGGCGGTCTGTTCCTCTTCCGTATCGCGCCAGTGCTGCAGCGGGTCGGTACCCGCGAACTCCACGACGTTGACCCGCAGGCCCACCAGTCCCGACGGGTCGATGTAGCCGACCTCGCCGCCGGGCAGCGTCTTGTACTTCCAGCCGTCCCGCACGGGCACGGTGACGCCGCTGCTCGGCTCTTCGAAGTGGTATCCGGCGGGCAGCGGGGGCGGCTCGGTGGATCCCGTGCTGCCCGTGCTGCCGGAGCTGGTGTTCGGGGAGGGGGTGGACGCCCCGGGAGCATCGGGATCGTCGGAATCGCCGGGACCGGCGGAATCTGCGGAATCGGTCGAACCAGTGGGCGTCTCGGCATCGGACGCGTGCGTGCTCGGTCCGGCCGTTCTGCCGTTGAGCCACCACGCCGTGCCGCCCGCCAGGGAAGCGGCGAGCGTCACGGCCAGGGCCGACAGCAGCACCGTACGGCGGCGTTTGGCGCTGCCCTTCTGGCCGGGCCGGACGGGCGGTGTGAGGGTGTCGGCGCGGTCCGGGCGGGTGGGCGGGTCCAGGGGCGCGGTTCGGGTGCCGGTGATGTCGTCGAGGCGGCGTTCGACCTCGTGGACGTCCATGCGCTGCTCGGGATCCTTGACGAGCAGGCCCTCGATCACCGGGGTCAGGTCCCCGGCGCTGCGCGGCGGCTCGTACGCGTCGGTGGCGATCGCGTACGCGGTCTCGATCGGGGTGTTGCGGCGGAACGGGTCCTGCCCCTCGACCGCCTGGTACAGCGTCGCCCCCAGGGCCCACAGGTCACTGGCGGGACCGGTCTCGGGATGCGCGCCCCTGAGCCGTTCGGGCGCCAGATAGCCGATGGAGCCGATCAACTCGCCCGGCTTGGTCAGCGAGGACGTTCCCGACTCCATGGCGATCCCGAAGTCGGTGAGGACGATCCGACCGCCGTCACCGAGCAGCACGTTGGCGGGCTTGATGTCCCGGTGCAGGACCCCCGCGTCATGGGCGGCGCGCACGGCCGAGGTCATGGCGCGGCCGATCCGCGCGGCCTCGTCGGGCGGCAGCGCGCCCCGCCGCTTCAGTACGTCGCTCAGCGTGACCGAGGGTATGTACTCCATGACGATGCACGGCAGGCCCTCGTCGTCGACCACGTCGTGCACGACGATCACATTGGGGTGGGTGATCCGCGCGGCACTGCGGGCCTCGCGGCGGGTGCGCTCATAGAGCGTCCGGACCTCGTCGTCCTGCAGATGGGGTGGGATGCGCAGTTTCTTCACGGCGACCTGGCGGCCGAGCATCTTGTCCTCGGCACGCCACACGGTGCCCATGCCGCCGCTGCCCACCCGCTCCACGAGCAGGTACCGGCCGGCGACGAGCCGCCCCAGATCGGTCACCGCGAGACCGTCCCCTTCTCTGCTTCCCATCCGCGGCTCTGCTTCCCATTCGCGAACAGTCGAGGTCGAGAAGGCACGATAGCCCATCCGAACATGCCCATCCGAACACCTGGACGCGGGCACCGCCCGGTCGGCAACTGTCGCCGTGTCCCGCGCAATCCGCGCCCCACAAGCCGTTCACATCCGGATGAAGAGCTTCCCTGCCGTCCGTCTCATGCGCCGGCCGGTGCCAAAGCCGATGCCGCAACAGATGCCACAGCCGATGTCGCAGCCGATGCCGCAGCCGCCGGTTTGCCGACCGACTCTGCGAATCTGTTCTGCGAACCGTTCTGTGAAACGAATGGGGAAGTGCGCGGGCGCCTTCCGGCGGGGAGGACGAGGATTCCCCGCCCCCGGTTCCCGCCTCTTTCAAACGGGCACGCGCGTCTTTCAAAACGGGCACGCGCGCGTGCCCGTCGTGTCAGCTGTCGCCCGTGCGGGCACCCAGGGTGAGTTCGACCGTGTGGGTCTTGCCGTCCCGTTCGTAGGTGATCGTGACCTGGTCGCCGGGCTGGTGGGTCCAGATCTCGCCGATCAGGGTGGGGCCGGAGTCGATCACCCGGTCGTCGAGCTTGGTGATGACGTCGCCGGGCTTGAGGCCGGCCTTGTCGGCGGGGCCGCCCCCCTCGATCGCCTCCGAGCCACCTGCGGTGCCCTGGTCGACGATCTTGGCGCCGTTGGTGGTGTCCTCCGTGGAGACGGAGGCGCCGATCTTGGCGTAGACCGGCTTGCCGGTCTTGATCAGCTGCTGGGCGACGTACTTGGCCTGGTTGATCGGGATGGCGAAGCCGAGGCCGATCGAGCCGGACTGGCTGGTGCCGCCCAGGCCGTTGGCGGCGGACTGGATCGCGGAGTTGATGCCGATGACGTTGCCCTGTGCGTCCAGCAGCGGGCCGCCGGAGTTGCCGGGGTTGATCGAGGCGTCGGTCTGCAGGGCGCTCATGTAGGAGGCGTTGGAGCCGGAGCCGTCACTGGACGCCACCGGGCGGTTCTTGGCACTGATGATGCCCGTGGTGACCGTGTTGGAGAGGCCGAAGGGGGCGCCGATCGCGATCGTCGAGTCGCCGACCGCCACCTTTTCGGAGTCGCCCAGTGTGAGCGGCTTGAGGTCGGACGGGGCGTTCTTGAGCTTGATGACCGCCACGTCGTAGCCCTGCGCGTGGCCGACGACCTCCGCGTCGTACTTCTTGCCGCTCGGGAAGGTCGCCGTGAGCTTGCCGCCGTCGACCGCCTCTGCCACCACATGGTTGTTGGTGAGGATGTGGCCCTCGGCGTCGAAGACGAAGCCGGTGCCGGTGCCGCCCTCGCCCCCGCTGCTCTCGGCCTGGATGGTGACGGTGCTCGGCAGCGCCTTGGCGGCCACGCCCGCGACGGTGCCCGGGTCACGCTTGAAGGAGCCGCCGCTGTCGGAGGCGGAGACGGTCGTGGAGGAGGTGTTGTCGTCGTTCTTGGCCAGCGTGTAGCCGAGGCCGCCGCCCAGGCCGCCCGCGACCAGCGCGGCGATGAGGACCGCGGCGAGCAGACCACCGCGGCCGGACTTCGGCGCCGGCTGCTGATACGTCGCACCCCAGCCGGAGCCCGCACCGGCACCACCTCCCGCGCCACCTGCCGCACCGGCACCGGCACCGGAGTCACCCGCGCCGACACCGGCAGCGCCACTGTCGATGTACGGCGGCGTACCGGGCGGCGGCGGGGGCGGCCAGGAGGCGTCCGGGGCCGATCCCTGGGTGGCGCCCTGGGCGGCGGGCGGGTGAGGCTCGTTCGAGGCCGCCGGGGCGGCGTACGGCTGGGTGCCGTGGGAGCTCTCGGAAGCGCCGTCGGCACTCGACGGGCCGTGGTGGCCCGCCGTGCCGTTGGAACCCGCCGGTGCGCCGCCCGGCACGGGCGGGAGCGGAGCGGTCGGGGCGACATCGCCCTCGGGCGCCGGGCGCTCCTGGGGCGCCGGAGCAGCAGGAGCATCCACCGGCACGGGGGGTGCGGACGGGGCCGGGGGTACCGCGGCGCCCTCGTTCTCGGTGCTCACAGCTTCTCTCCTCGATCCACGCTGTGCGGGCATTTGTGTATGCCGTCAGCTTTTCCCACGGGCCGTCAGAGCACCATAAGCGGTCGCTGTGCGTCCACGGCCAATCCTTATATTGCCCATGAAGGACTAAACGGGCGCAATCCCAGCGCCCTTGCGACTCCTCCGGTCGCACGCCTACCCCGGTGCGGTGGCACCATGACGCGGTGACCCACGCACGGCAGCAGCAGATCCAAGTCGTCGCCCATCGCGGAGCCTCCGAAGACGCTCCCGAGCACACCCTGGCCGCGTACAAGAAGGCGATCGAGGACGGTGCGGACGCCCTTGAGTGCGATGTACGCCTCACTGCGGACGGCCATCTCGTCTGTGTCCACGACCGTCGCGTCAACCGTACGTCCAACGGCCGCGGCGCGGTCTCGGCGCTGGAGCTCGCCGAGCTCGCGGCCCTGGACTTCGGCTCCCGCAAGAACCGGGACTCCTGGAAGAACCGGACGGAGGAGCCCGACTGGGAGTTCCGGCCGGAGGACCCGGAGGACACCTCCGTACTGACCCTGGAACGGCTGCTGGAACTCGTCGCCGACGCGGGGCGGCGGGTGGAACTGGCGATCGAGACCAAGCACCCGACCCGATGGGCCGGGCAGGTGGAGGAGCGGCTGCTGCTTCTGCTGAAGCGCTTCGGGCTCGACGCGCCCGCCACGGCCGCCGAGTCCCCGGTGCGCGTGATGAGCTTCTCGGCGCGCTCGCTGCATCGCGTGCGTGCCGCCTCGCCGACGTTGCCGACGGTCTATCTGATGCAGTTCGTCTCGCCCCGGCTGCGGGACGGCCGACTGCCCGCGGGCGTGCATATCGCCGGCCCCTCCATCCGCATCGTGCGCAACCACCCGGCGTACGTCGAGCGCCTCAAGCGAGCCGGTCACCAGGTGCACGTCTGGACCGTGAACGAGCCCCAGGACGTCGACCTCTGTGCGGAGCTGGGCATCGACGCCATCATCACCAACCGCCCGCGCGCGGTGCTGCACCAGCTCGGCCGCTGACGCACACGCGTGTGTCCGCAGCAAACCCCGCACGCGGAAACCCCTGAAACCTCACCAATCCCTGCACAACCTATTGACCCCGCAGCCCCATCAGCCCCATCCTCCACTCTCGGCCACACCGAAGAATTCCAGCCATCTCGATTACAGGGAGTGCTCCGGCGCGTTCGGTCCGTATTCGATCGTTGCGAGTGCGTCACCGGACATTGATTGGCCGGTTTCCGGTACAGGCCAATGGGGCATCCACACCGTGGCGTGGGGCAAAGGAGGTCTCGGGGGTGGCGTTGGTGGTGGCACAGGAGGTGCCCACGTCGTCGAGCATGGCCGTACCCCATGGTCCTGCGGGCGTGGGGGAAGCGCGACACCGTATGCGCTCCCAGTTGCGCAGGGGTGGGGTCGCGGAGGCGGTCATCGACGATGCCGTATTGATTCTTTCCGAACTCTTGAGCAACGCGTGCAAACACGGCCGACCGCTGGGCGACGCGCTGTCCGGGGACGGCGATGTCCGCGCCGCATGGCGCGTGGACGTGGGCGGCAGGCTCACGGTGGAGGTGACGGACGGAGGCGGGCCCACCCGCCCTGCTCCGGCCACGCCCTCGGTCACCGCACATGGCGGCCGCGGGCTGAACATCATCACCGCCCTCGCGGACGACTGGGGTGTGCGGGACGACGCCCGCGGCGAGGTCACGGTCTGGGTCGTGGTGCACGACGACGTCCACGATCCTGACATCGGGCACCGCCGCGACGATTTCGCTACGCGCGTCACAGCACCGTCAGGAGCGATATCCGGCCTCGACTTCGCGGACGCCTTCGACGACCTGGACTGACCGCTCCAAGGGCACGGCATCGAAGACAGCGCCCGGCACGACCCGTGGGTTGTCCACAGGCTCCCGTCGGCCATGGCGTGAACGGCTAGGCTCGCGCCCGTACGAGACGAGCCGTAACCGGGAGACACCCACGATGGCCAAGAAGCGAGTCCAGACCAAGGCCAAGCGCCCGCAGATCTCTGGCGGAGAGATCCCGGTTGTCGGTGCGCGCGAGCCCTGCCCCTGCGGCAGCGGCCGCCGCTACAAGGCCTGCCATGGCCGGGCCGCCGCACAGGCGGTGACGGAGCTGGTCCAGCGTCCGTTCGAGGGACTGCCCGGCGAGTGCGACTGGGTGGCCCTGCGTGAACTGGTGCCGGCCGCCACCGCCGAACTCACCCTCAAGGGCGGCCTCCCCGAGGGCGTCCCGTCCGTCAGCCTCGCCACCGTCCTGCCGATGGCCTGGCCGGCCCTGCGCCGCGACGACGGCTCGGTGCTGCTCGGCCTGCAGAACGACACGGCGTCGGGCGACATCAGCCGCGATCTGGCCGACACCCTCCAGCAGGCCCTCGCCGCGCAGCCCGGCACCCCGGTGCAGGGCCGGCGCGCCCCGGCCGACGGTCCGCGGCTGCAGGATCTGCTCGACCCGGAAGGCACGTTCGAGCCAGTTGTGCACCCGGGCTTCGAGTTCTGGGTCCCGGACGCGGAGAACGCCACTCCGGAAGTGGCCGCCTCCCTGGAGCGGGCCAACGCCGCGGCCATCCCGACGGTGAAGCTGACCGGCGTGGACGCCGCCTACTGGTGCCGGACGCCGGAGAAGAACCACCTGCGCTGGGTCATGCCGCACCCCGAGGAGCAGCTTCTGGACGCCCTCGCGCGGCTGCACGCGGCAGGCCGTTCGAGCCTCGGCGAGGGCACCCGGCTGGTCGGTTCCTTCCGTGCTCACGGCCTCACGGTGCCGGTCTGGGACCTGCCGAGCGAGGTCGGCGCGGAGGATGTGGAGAAGCCGGCGGCCGAGTTCGCCGAGCGCCTCGCCGCGGCCCTCGCCTTGGACACCCCGCTCACGCCGGACGAGCGTCGCGCGCGCGGCGGTCTGACCAACCGGCAGGTCACGCTGAGCTGACGCGGGTCGCGGAGATCGGGTTGGGGGGGGGGGGCCGGGCCGCCGCCCCCCCCCCCCGCGGGGGGGGTGGAGTCACAACCCCCACCCACCCGAGCCCGAGAGTCAGAGTCGTGGATA